>DCDU01000012.1:0-2201 GCA_002316585.1 Firmicutes bacterium UBA1047
AAATATAGATGAAATAATAAGCTATACAAATTTTACTTTAAAGGATCCTTATAATATCCCTTATTCTGATGGAATTGCACTAATGTATTTGAAATTAAAGGCAGAGGGTTGCGATCTTTTTAGTGGAATAAAACAAGTTGTTGTTGATGAAGCACAGGATTATTACCCAATGCATTATTATATTTTGAAAAATTTATACAAATATGCAAGGTTTACGATAGTCGGAGATATAAATCAGTCTATTGAAAAGAGCAATAGCGTATCATTATATGATGAAATTATATCTATTTTTAACTTTGAAAAAAGCAATAAGATATTTCTAAATAAAAGCTACAGAAGTTCTTATGAAATAAATATATTCAGTACAAAATTGCTGGATTCTGAAAACGAAACAGAATTTTTCAAAAGAAATGAAGAAGAACCGATTATTAATAAAGCAAGCAGCAGTTCTAACTTACAGGATGAAATTGTGAAAACCATAGAAAAATATAAATCACAAGGTTTCAGCTCAATTGCTGTGATATGTAAAAATAGAAAAGAAGCATCTGAACTCTATTTTAAATTAAGCAGCAGTATTAAAATAAAATTAATAGACTATTTAGATTATGACAGTGTTTTGGAGGGAACCTTAATTCTGCCTGTTTACTTAGCTAAAGGGCTTGAATTTGATGCTGTTATAGTTTATGAAGCAAATGATAAAAAATATAATACAGAATATGATAAAAAACTGTTATATATAGCATGTACCAGAGCATTGCACAGACTGTCCCTGTTTTATACAGGAAAAATCAGCAGATTCTTAAAATAAAAATTTTTCGCTCATCCAAAATGTATAAAATCCACTTTCAACTAAAGTAAGTGGATTTTTGAACATTGTATCGCTAAGTTAAACATGATGAAATGATGTGGAGAAGGATGTTTTATTTCATCTGAAAACACATATTGAATTACGGGATTTTTTCGCTTGATATAAAGCATGGTCAGCATGAATAAAAAGCCTCACCGTATCAACTTTAGATTGAATTTCCCCACAGATTGTTTCGGCATCTGCCATATTTATATCTCGGAACAACAGGCAAAATTCATCGCCACCGTAACGAAAAGGAGTGATATTCGTATCGTACTTTTTCAGAATTTTCGCAAATTCAATTAAACAGCGATCTCCAATATGATGCCCCCATGTGTCATTGATATCTTTAAATTTATCAATATTTACTATTGCAAGAATATGCTGCACATCTGATGCAGTGTCTTCTACATGCTTCAGCTCGTTATGGAATGCTTTTCGGTTATATATTCCGGTCATTTCATCCATATAAACGCTTTGCTTCAACTTCTGCCGCTCAATTTCCTTATGTATGTTTGCACTGTTTTTTTTACGCTCAAATTGGATTACTACCATACAGGCAATCGAAAAGGTGATAAGGATGATATAACAAATCATAAATTCACTTAATCGGTGCGTGCTTTGAAAAATACTGACTTTATCTATATCCCATTTTATAAACAACTCGGAAATTACCATGGAAATAATACTTGTTAAAGCTGTAATACCCGTTACATAATAGTTGGCATAGATTATAGTCAGCATAATCGCTATTGCAGTAATATAATAAGTTGCTACGAATGCGCCGTGTACAGTAAAAAGAACGAAGTTTATGAACACAAAAATAAGCGAAACGGAATAAATCTTACAAGTTTGTGAAAAATACTTTGAATTGATTATCAACATTTCTAAAACAACAAAAATAAAGTTAATTCCACTTGGAATAATCAAAAATTTCAGAAAAAATCTGCAGATTGTTGTTGTAAGCATATCTGAATTTATCAAAAATATTTCCATCGCAAGCTCGACTAAGAAAGAAAAGATAACTAAAATAATTGATGTCTTGTAATGGAGTTGAAGCCACTTTCCATCAATTTTCATATATTCGTTCTGTATTGTATGGATATATATATCATTTAAGTTTTCTTTATCTATCTTTTTTCACCCTCTTATTGATAAGAAAAATTGCAGTTCTAATATGGCAAACTTTATACTTCCTGCATAGACAGCTCATCGTTCGAACTGTATCATAAATTTATACTTAATGTGCTTACACTTAATATTCTTTATTTTAGCATAACATAAAAATAAGCTGAAAAAACTGCATTATTGCATCTTTTTCAGCCTTAAAGCTTGGAGCGGGTGATGGGAATCG
>DCDU01000012.1:2358-4793 GCA_002316585.1 Firmicutes bacterium UBA1047
GCCACTAAGCTACACCCGCAATATTGCTACATTATAATTATATGGCAGAGCAGTGAAAAAATCAAGATTTAATTATAAAGGGCAAAAATTAATTAGACCTTAATTAGATATCCTCTATGAAAAATGGAAGTTTTATCAGAATCATAAAAGATATATCATACAAGTTTCTTATATAAAAAAACTGTGTAAGCATATCTTTGTACAAACATTACATGTACATTTAATGCAAACCCAGTATTTTCAACTTGTTAAATAAGAGCTACTGAGCGGATTCGAACCGCTGACCTACTGATTACGAATCAGTTGCGCTGCCGGCTGCGCCACAGTAGCATATATATAATTTAATACTTTTTTGGCTATTTGTAAACAAAAACTTTAAAAGAAATCAAGTTTCAGCCAACCGCACTCTGCCGTATCCTACAGCTGAGTCTCATTTTAATGGTGACTAAAGGGTTCAAATTCCTTGTTATTAAAGAGAAACAGCCCGCCTTCCTCAGCCATGACCCGGATGCCCCCGCTGCCGGTCTTGCCGATAGAGATGCTGCCCACATTGGTTTTGTTGATAAGACGGATGGAGTTTTCTCCACCTCCGCGCACAACCAAACGACCTGCAACGGTAACATTGTCGAGAATCACATCACCATCAGCCACGCCATCGCTGATGATGAGGTCTCCGCTGACGGTCAGCCCTTTAAGCGTTACGCCGGGAACATTGATAATAACATTGCCGGATGCGGTTTCGGAATAAGTACCGGGAGCGGAGATGTAACCGCCCACAATGTTATACATGATCTGGGCGAATTCCTCGCGGCTGATGGAGTCGGTAGATACAGCTTATCACCGCCGCCGGATCACCCTCCGGAAGCTTAAACGCTCTGGTCAGAACGGCAAAAGCCTCCTGACGGGTGATGGTATCCTCGGGACGAAGGCGGTCCGTACCGTCACCCCGGAAGGTTTTCATACCCACAGCCTTTGCCATATCCGCTGCGTACCACGCATCATCCGGAATGTCGGAAAAATCCAATGATTCGGTGGCCAAAACTGCTGTGGGCAACAATGTGCACAGTATTGCCGCCACAATGATAAAAGTAAAAATTCGGTGTGCATTTTTTAACATAATATACTTTCCTCCTTAAATTGATTTAATACTGCCCCGGCATACGGCAAAAACCGTCTTGAACAACTAATTCTACAAAATAAAAAAAGAAAAAAGGTGAGCTGCCAGCCCACATTTGATATATTCCCGCTTTAGAAATTTCAATTCACGCAGGGAAGAAATATCCTTAACGGGATTATTTTTGATATCCACAACTTCAAGACATGGTAAAGATATCAACGGGGAAATATCCGTAATCTGTTGCATGGAAATGAATAAAGCCGTGCATTTTTTATAGATACCCGCCATCCCGTCATTACCCAATTTGCAGACGACGGGAGGACTCGCAGTTTTGGCAGTAATTCCATTTCTTACTCTGCTGCTGCCGTTCATGACCATCAGCAAATCGGTTACTCAAATTATAATTGGTATGATATTCTTCGGTATCGTCATGGGAACTCATGAAGCAATTATGCGGTCAGCTATAGCTGATATTACACCATTTAACAAGCGCGGCACCAGTTACGGCATTTTCAACACCGGATACGGTTTAGCGCTCTTAGTCGGTTCGGCACTTATGGGTCGGCTGTATGACTTGAATCAGACAGAGATGATTATGACTTTCACTTGTGTTGTCGAAGCTATTGCCATTATTCTATATTTCAAAATGATTAATCAGGTAAGGGGTAAAAAATAATGCCATAAGGTTTTGACCTTATGGCTGTTGTTTTTGGCAGAGATAGGAGGATAGAACTCCTTACCTCTCAAAGAGACTCTTCACATGAATTTATACTGTGGCTTTTCTTCTTTGAACATCCAATATCTTAAATAATCGTCTAAATATATCGCCGGTAAAGCAAGAAAAAACCATATGATACTTGTTCTTAAACTTATTTGCCCAAACAAATTAAATTTTAAATTGCTGTAGTCCCAAATCTTCAGTTTTAGCAAGATATTTAATATTGCTCCTGCAATAAGTTCTATTACCGTAACAATAACACAAGATATTATCATCTGCTTTATAAGAGACATTTTATAGGTGTAAAGTTCATTCAGCAAGCCTATACATACAAAACACAGCCCTCCTACTAAAATCATAGTGTAATGACTGTATCCTCTGTATGCTAATTCAATAAAATAATATATTACCCCGCCATATATAAGCAAAGTCATATATTCAAATATTTTTTTCATTATACATACCTCAAACTTCATTGTAGTCAATTATTATACTTTCCAAATCTTTTAGTGTAATACAATTTCTAATCTGTATTTTTAAAACTTGTTGCTTTTTTGCCCGGAACTGAACGTAATCAGTAATTGCAATTACCAATCCGGT
>DCDU01000012.1:4919-5552 GCA_002316585.1 Firmicutes bacterium UBA1047
GTAATTGCAATTACCAATCCGGTTATTTCTTCAATAGTAAATTCTCTGCATACGTCACCGGTTGTATTCTATTAGACAGTGTTTTAAAAAAAAGCAACAGATTAGTTTCTGCTGCTTTTACTAAAAATTACTCCTATTCTTTTGTAGATACATTACCCTTTAATTTGTTAGCTATATACAATAATATACAAGACCCGATTATAGCAACTATTACGCTCCATATATTAAAACCGGTAACTCCGGATGCTCCTATTAAATTAAATATAAATCCTCCAATAAAAGCTCCTATAATGCCAACTGTAATGTTTGCAAAAGCACCCATTTTTGAGTCCTTGCCCATAAGCATACTTGCTATCCATCCTGCAAGTGCTCCTAAAACCAACCATGCAATATATCCCATTATTTCGCCTCCTTTAGACAAACAATTTATTTGAAAGTATGCCCAATATATTACAATAATATTAAAAAGGTTATTCACAATACAATACTTTTTTATTTTATATTGTTGAATTAAAAAAGAACCCGGTTAAAAGTTCTTATATCTTAACAAATTTTAATACTCAATTACAATCAACTAATAACATTTACATTCCTGCGGCATACACTTACCAGAGGTGAAAAATATGCAATCTT
>DCDU01000012.1:5710-5957 GCA_002316585.1 Firmicutes bacterium UBA1047
AGAGGTGAAAAATATGCAATCTTGTGAACTTGTTTCTTACATAACTGCCCTTGCTTGTGCTATTTCGAAGTGCTGCTCAAATGATGAACTCTCGGTATTGGCTACAGCTTTTACCCAGTTGGGAGATACCCTTGCAACAATTGCAGCTCAGAATCAGTTATGCGGTAAAAATGCGGATAGTTAATCCGCATTTTTTATGTTCAAGGTCAATTAATTTCCCTCAATCCTGATGAATACTATTAAATAT
>DCDU01000153.1:0-437 GCA_002316585.1 Firmicutes bacterium UBA1047
TGGGAGTCCAGTCCAATACTATTTTCAATACTCTCAAATTTGTATTTTCAGGTTTTTCTTGTGGTTTATCGGAAGTGCAGGATGCAAGCATAAAAACAGATAAAATTAATATTGATATTAAAAATAAAACTCTTTTTTTATTTTTCATTTACTTTTCCTTTCTTTTAGTTGTTTTCTTTTTTTATCCTTTCCCATGGCATTGCGATTTTCTTGATGTATGACACTAAAAACATCAATACCAAACTTATGAAAGAAATAAAAAATATTACCGCAAACATTTTGTCGAATGAATATGATTTTCTCACTCTAATCATGTAAACTCCAAGTCCCGTAAATCCGCCCAGCCATTCAGAAACTACAGCGCCAACCACCGAATAGGACACAGATATTTTCAATCCGGAAAAAAACTGGTTTAAAGCATTAGGCATTTTAATATG
>DCDU01000153.1:675-5283 GCA_002316585.1 Firmicutes bacterium UBA1047
AAGCTTACGGTTATGGGGAAAAATGTTATTATGACAATCAGTGTTATTTTGGGAAGTATACCGTATCCCATCCACAGAACCAAAAGAGGTGCTATTGCCACTGTAGGCACTGTCTGTGTCAAAACAATTATGGGATATACCGATTTGTTAAACAGATGAAATCTATCCATCAATACAGCAATAATAAATCCAAGTGCGGTTCCTGCGGTTATTCCCAAAAACGCTTCCGCCAAGGTTGTCTTTGCATGCTCCGTTAACAGCGGGAAATCATTTATAAATGCCGAAACAACACCGGCAGGAGACGGCAGCATATACTCCGGAACAATTCCCGTTGACGATAAAAGCTGCCATGCAGCCAATATAATCATTATCGCCAAAAAAGGTGATATTTTATTGATGATGTTTTGTAACTTTTTTATCAATAGTCAGCACACCGCCATCCGGAGCGAAACTTATTTTAACGTAAGACGATACTTTAGGCGCTCCCGCCTTTACTGCAACCAACTGACAATTCTTAACTATCTCCATCAATTGGTCATAATCTCCTTCCACCGAAGTCTCACTGGGTCCCACATAATAATTCAGTCCCGTACTCTTAATATAAGCAATTACTTCATCAACAATACGTATAACCTCCTCATCTGAGTTCACATGTGGTAAAACTTGAATTGCAATATTTGCTTCCATGGCAAATCCTCCTTTTGGTATAACAAAAACCTCCCCGGTAATGGAGAGGTTTGTAAATAACCCTTAAGGTTAAAATCTTTACGATATGTACAATCCCTACGCCAGCATTATCCGGATCAGGTTCCAAACAGTTGTTCTGTTTTAGGGTTTTGAACATTCGAGTAGTTCTATCTCAGCCTAATTCATTAAGCTCCCCTAAAGATGATGGTAGCACAGGTAAAGATGCTTGTCAACTATTATATTTTGAAGACGTAAGATTGTTAAATATCCCAATCAAAGGTATTTCCTTGAAAGTCCATAACAATTATTGATGGATTCCAATTTTCATCATATTTATATATTATAAGCTTATTCTCAACTACTTGCATGCAATTGGGAAAATATGAGCCAAAACTCGGCAAATCCATTTGTGCTATTTTTACAATATCACTTCCGTCGTGCTTCATTCTGACAATTTTTAAATTCGGGTTTTCATTGTAAATATCATCAATAATCATTACAAATAAATAGTGCTCAGATGCTGCCATTTTCATTATGCTGTTTCTTATGTCATCATTTTTATAAATAGTCTTTAATGTGCCAGCATCATCATTTTGCATGGAGTATATACATTGTACATCCGAGTCATTCTCGTAAGAAAAGAATTTAGTATTATCCGAAATAGCTTGTGGAGATAATTTTGATAATATGCTGTCTGCCCTTGATTCAATATCGTATTTTAAATATTCATATTCGAGTATACCCGAATATGAATTAAAAATTCCAAAATACACTTTTTTATCGTTTATAATTACCGGAGATACAACAGGACTATTCATATAACATGCAACATTTTCAAAAACTAAATTTATTTTACTTTCGGTTATATCATAGCTGTATAAATTGTGAATCTTATAAGGTATAATATAGTCAGCTTGTTTCCCGTCGGGGGCAATGTAATAAATAGTATTTTCAAAAACACTGTAATTTAAAATTTCTTTATCAGCTAATATTTTTTTGAGGTTTCTTCCGTCCTTTTCTATTGAATACAATTCTTTATCATCATTTATTTTATTTATAAAAAGAATATTGTTATCCTTTATATAGAGTCTTGAAACATCACCATTATAAAGCAATTCGCTTTTTTTGCCATTCATATCAATTTTATACAGATTGTTTGAATCTGCATGGTTTATGTAATATATGTAATTCTCATCATATACAATATAACTTCCGTTAATTATATTAGAAGGTAAATTTACATTACAAAGATAAGAATTATCTTGTAGTTTTGATAAATTATCTTCTTTTTTTGTTTGTACCTTTGTTTCGTTAAGAATATTTGCAATGTTAACACTGCCATTGTTATATAAAATAAAGCATAAAATAATTATTAATATGAGAATAATATTGATACAAAATTTCCGTTTCATTATATCCTCCTAACGATGATACTTCATCATTAAAATAATTCTACTTGTGTAGTATTAATATAAATAAATCTTAAAAGCAGATATAAAGAGTTAACCGGAAATATTTGGTTTGCACTCTTATAATTAATTCATTTTACAGCCAAAGTTGCCCAAAATGTAGGAATACCATACTCATGAAGAAAGCCTTCCCCATTCGTATCTTCATATAGGTCAAGCAGCATAAATCCCGTCTTTAGCTGACCGCGGATTTGTTCTTCGAGTGTATGTGAAAATTGAATCCCGGAATCCTCTTTTTCTAATGATTTTAACAATTCACTGTTCTGCAAAGGGTTAAACGGAAGCCGATATTTCACTTCATTTTCATGTTCTTCATCAAAAAGAAAATTAAACCCATTATCCAATCCCGCCATTAACCTACCGCCCTTTTTCAGAATACGATAGCATTCTTTCCAAACATGCATTACATCTTCAATATAGCAATTTGATACGGGATGGAAAATCAAATCGAATGAATCGCTCTCAAAAGGCAACGGCTTTGTCATGTCACCACGGATAGCATTGATTTTATATCCTTCTCTTTGCGCAACCGCCAAATCACTTTTTATCTGCTTCTCAGAATAATCAAAGACTGTACATTCAGCGCCAAGTGCGGCGAAAATAGGCATTTGTTGACCGCCTCCCGAAGCAAGACCAAGAACCCTTTTACCTTTCAAATCAGGATACCAATCTTTAGGAACCGGCTTAGTCGGTGTCAAAAGCATCGACCACTTGCCATTCAGTGCATCAATAAACTGTTCATGAGAAATCGGCACACCCCACTCCCATCCTTCTTCAATCCATTTATCTATCGTCTTAGCGTTAATTTCTGTATAATTCATCTGTTTTCTCCATTTTTCCATAGTACTTTAGCCCCAATATTTCGAAAGGCTTTCCCAATAGGAAATTAATATGTATTGTAATAATATTATAGCACAAATACAAAAAAAACCGCTACTACTTTTCTAAAAATATATCTGACGTCCCCTTAACACGACATCCTTTTATCAGATTCCTTTATACGTCTTATTATTATGCATATTATTCATTTCTTATTGAGACCTTTTCAAACTCTACATGACTAAAAGTTTGAAAAGGTCTAATTAAATTAATGCAAAGTATATTTATTTATAATGGTTAAATTTTAATGGAGCAAAGATAGTATTTAGTACCTAATTTTCACAAATAAAAATTTATTGATTTGTTTTTATACTTCTCCTCCAAAGTTCGAAACCGTCCAGATCCTTCTACTGTTTTACCACCATCTCCTGCACCTGTGTATACTGTTATGTAAAATTTTGCATCATCTTTTAAACCACTCCACGTATTACTTTTATTGTTTCCTACTGCAAACTCTTTCTCACCCTGACTACTGTAAAACAAATTTAAAGGTCCTTTTTGATACAATTTCAAAAAAATGGTCAGCATATTTTCTTTTACAAAAACAAGATTTGCCTGTTTATTTCCTTATTATGTATTTTATATTTATTCTTCAAATATATCCAAAATCGCCTCCCACAAAGTAATTATATTATTTTCTTCTATTAATTTTTTAACATCTTCTTCAGAAGAAATATCTGACTCCTCGAACTCCGCATAACCAACTACAGCTTGATTTTTAGGATTATTTGTATTGCGCAGGATGATAAAAACATTAATGTTAAAAGTATTATTGATATTCTTTTCACTTTTTTATCCTCACTAATTTAAATTAAGTGTAAAAGACAAAATATATTTTACGCTTATAACAGCTATAAGGAAGTACCCTAATAAAAAATATGGACAGTACAAATAGTCTTTTCATAGATTCCTCCTTTAATAAGTTCTCTACTATATAAACAATTTAACTGTCCAAATCGTTACACTTTTCTTGAAATTATTTTATTAATATTTCTTAACAATTTTACTTTTTCCATTACCATTACACATTAAAAATCGATATCTGGTTTGTTTTGTCCATGTTTTTCAGGCAGCCGTGATTTTCCATCACTTCGATTACGGTTTTTGACACCTTCGCTCTTTTTATTATATCTTCAACAGAAATAAATTCGGATATTTCTCGCTCTGCCTTTATGTTTGCCGCTGCATTTGCACCGAGCCCCGGCAGTCCCGTAAGAGGCGGAAGTATTCCGTCTTCTGACAGCAGGAATTTTCTGTCATCGGATTTATATAAATCAACCTTAGCGAATTTTAAGCCTCGCTTGTACATTTCATAAGCAACTTCGAGGACGGTAATTAAATTCTTTTCCTTTGCGGTTTTATCATTTCCTTTTTCCTCTAATGCTTTTATGGTGCTTAATATATGGTTTTGACCTTTTGTAACAATGTCCGCATCAAAATCGTCAACCTTGGTGGTAAAATATGCTGCATAAAACGCTTCGGGATAATGCACTTTGAAGTAAGCAATTTTAACCGACATGGTTACATATGCAACGGCGTGAGCCTTTGGGAACATATATTTTATTTTATTGCA
>DCDU01000153.1:5405-7627 GCA_002316585.1 Firmicutes bacterium UBA1047
AACATATATTTTATTTTATTGCAGGAATCAATATACCACTGTGGAACATTCTGCTCCTTCATTGCTTCCTCGTCTTCAGGTCTTAAGCCTTTACCCTTACGGACTCTCTCCATTATATCGAATGCTTTTTTCTTTTGCACTCCCATCTGAATCAAATATGTCATTATATCGTCACGGGTGGATATAACTCCCCCTATTTCAGCATATCCCTGCCTTATTACTTCCTGTGCATTGTTAATCCAAACATCCGTTCCGTGGGAAAGACCGCTTATGCGCACCAAGTCTGAAAATGATTTCGGCTTGGTGTCCATAATCATCTGCCTAACAAATGGAGTACCGAATTCGGGTATTGCCAATGTTCCGGTACTGCAATTTATTTCATCCAATGTAATGCCCAATATTTGGGGGCTGTTAAATATAGCCATTGTATCAGGGTCATCCGTAGGAACATGATTTTTATCCAAGTCTGTTAAATCCTCCAGCATACGTATAATACTTGGAGTATCATGACCTAAAAGGTCAAGCTTAAGTATACGTCCGGAAATGGAATGATAGTCAAAATGTGTTGTTATTGTTCCTGATTTTATATTGTTGGCAGGATACTGCACGGGAGTAAAATCATGTATGTCCTTATCCTTAGGAACAATCATAACTCCCCCGGGATGCTGACCGGAAGTACGCTTGACGCCTAAGCAGCCCTGAATAAGCCTGTCAATTTCCGCTCTCCTTTTATTTGTTCCTTTTTCTTCAAAGTAATTTTTTACAAAACCATATGCGGTTTTGTCTGCAATTGTTCCTATGGTTCCTGCCCTGAAAACCTTGCCCTTACCGAAAAGCTCTTCAGTATATTTCATACAGACACCTTGCTCCTCACCTGCAAAGTTAAGGTCAATATCAGGCTCCTTATCTCCTTCAAATCCTAAAAACACTTCAAAAGGTATGTCGTGACCGTCTTTTATTAAAGCTGTGCTGCAATGAGGACAATTTTTGTCGGGAAGGTCATAGCCTGAGCCATAGCTTCCGTCTTCTATAAACTCGGAATATTTGCACTTAGGGCATATATAATGGGGCACCAACGGGTTTACTTCCGTTATTCCCGCCATAGTTGCGGCAAAGGAGGAGCCTACGGAGCCTCTCGAGCCTACCAAGTAGCCGTCTTCATTGGATTTCTTAACTAATTTTTGCGCAATAATATACATTACGGAATAACCGTTGCCAATTATTGAATTAAGCTCTCTGTTTAATCTTTTTTCGACTATTTCAGGCAGGTCTTCACCATAAATTGACTTTGCGTTGTCAAAACAAATATTTCTAAGCTCACTGTCCGAGCCTTCGATTATGGGAGGAAATGTACCCTTTGGAATAGGAAGTATGGACTCCACAGAATCAGCAATTAAATTTGTGTTTGTTACAACCACCTCATAGGCTTTTTCTTCACCTAAGTATGAAAAATCTTCAAGCATTTCATCCGTTGTTTTGAAATAAAGAGGTGCTTGTTCTTCTGCATCATCATATCCTTGTCCGGACATTAAAATACGTCTGTAAACCTCATCTTCTTTTTCCAGGAAGTGGACATCACCGGTTGCTATTACTGTTTTACCTAACTTTTCTCCCAATTTAATAATTTTTCTGTTAATTTCCTTCAGCTCTTCGACACTTTTTAATCTTTCATTGTTTACTAAAAACATATTGTTATGAAGAGGCTGTATTTCAAGAAAATCATAATAACCGGCTATTTCTTCGATTTTTTCATCACTTGAGCCTTCAAGTATTGCTCTGTAAAGCTCTCCTGCTTCACAAGCGGTTCCAAGTATCAAGCCTTCTCTGTATTTGTTTAAATTTGACTTTAACAGCCTTGGCTTTTTATAAAAATTATTTATATGTGAATCCGAAACCAAATTGTATAAGTTTTTAAGACCAACGTAATTTTTAACTAAAATATTGATATGGTAAGAGGATTGCTTCACAAAATCAACATCGTCCTTAAGAAGCTCATTCAGTCTTGATATATCAAATATTTCCCTTTCGCTCAATTTGTTCAATAAAATTATGAACAGCTGTGCTGTGGCATTTGCATCGCCAACCGCTCTGTGGTGGTTTAAAAGACTGATTCCTAATTTTTTTGTTAAAGTATTCAGCCTATGATTTTTGATATCCTTAATTAAAGCCTTGGACAGCTCCAATGTATCTAAAACTGATATATCGTAATTTATATTTAAATA
>DCDU01000011.1 GCA_002316585.1 Firmicutes bacterium UBA1047
TATAAAAATGACATAACACCAAGGAACATCATTAAATTATCATCTGTAATCATAGAAATAAAATGGGGCTGCCAATATGTTTCTATTGAGCTTAGAAAAAAGCCCGTAGAAAAAACAGAAATAAAAATACATATGATATTTTTATTTTTCATTACCATATTTGAACTGTTACTAATATGTTGTTTTAAAGAAATTTGTTTGCCAGCTTTATCATTTGTTTCATTTATAAAAATATATGATAAAATAATAACCGCAGCAATTAATGGTATCCTTGCCAAAAGATTTAAATCATATGTTCCTAATGTGTGAAAATAGTTTTTAGATACCTCCGGAAGAAGCCCTCCGACTAAAGCTCCGACAGATAATCCCAATATTTCTAAAACATTTATTAGGGTAGTACCATGATGCATATTATCTTTTCCAAACTCATCGATGTAAAAATCTATGAACAAAGCCTCAAAGGAGCCTGATGATGCCGCCCTATTCAAGCCGTATATAAAAATCCCCGCGCATAAAACAAAAAATCCCCGTCCTAATAAAATTATCGCTGAATATACTAATGACAGAATCAATGACAAGATGAACATCTTTTTTCTTCCTATCAAATCTGCCATAATACCTGAGGGCAGCTCAAAAATCATAACGGTAAATGAATATATGCCCATAATAACGGATATGGTGCTCAAGGTTGCACCCTTATCCATCAGCAATAAGCTTAATACAGGTACAATTAATCCTGTAATAAAAGAATTCAGAATTAGTATAAATGAATACAACTTAACTCTCATAGTTTATCCTTCTCATCATTTAGATCATCTCTGAATGCAATTAATGCGTATTCAAAAGGATGTGTATTATGGGATGCCTTTGAATGTTTCTTTATAAAACCATCCATAATGGCATGCAGTTCATTAGCTTCTTCAGTGGTCAAATGAACAACACCTGACAATTGATCTGCCATTATGTTTCCTTTTTTATATTCATCCATTAATTTCTTCCTTTTCGTAGTCACCAATTTTTGATACCGGCTGTAAGTATTGCTTAATATGTTTCTTGCCAATATATCTCTTTCCGATGATAAATCATCATCAATACCACTTCCTATGCTTATGGTTTTATCCGAAAGCTTAAGATACCTTGCTGTTATACCATTGATAATCTCATTGTGATCAAATTCAATTATTCCTACCTTCTGAAGCTGTTTTACATGATGCTGTGCCGAAGATGGTGAAATATTAAGTATATCCGCTATGTTTTTTGCTGTAACAGGTTTTCCTTCCCTGCTCATCAATCTAATTATTTTTTGTCTCATAGGCGACATAAGTATTTTAAGCTCTTTATCTGTTCTAAGAACTATTAAATTTTTATTTTCCATATAAACCTCCATATTCGTTACAATAATTATAACATTACATTTTATGTAACGTCAAGCTAAATATTTGAATATTCCATTAAACAGAGGTAAAACTAAATAAAAAATTTTAAGGAATTTACGCAGGCAAGAATGCCTATGAAATTTTCAATAAAAACAAAATAAATGCATCAAGGTTATTTTAAAACCTTAGCAATGGCATAAAAAAACCTCATGCGTATAATATAATAAATAATTAGTATGGAGGATATGTAATGAGGTTTTTTTATGGTGAAAAAAATATATTAAGGGCTTTGGAAGAAGCACAGTTTTGGAAACACCAAGAAGGTGAACACGTCGATGTAATTATGGAAGTTGTTCCCGACTTAGAGGATGAATATGTAACAAAATTGGAAGAATATAAAGAAATATTCAATTCTACTGAAGCAAGAATTGTACAGTATATGGAAGCCGCAGTTAACTGTCAGTATAATTTATCTCCTGAAATGTATCAGGATATTGTTAATATTATTAATTTGGCTATAAGACAAAGCCAGGTTTTCGTAGATTTTTTAGGTATGCTGCTAAGAGACAGCGGAGCGGTTAAAAATAATCCTGCTGCCGTAACGGTTGTAAATCATATAAGAAGAGAATCTGAATACTTTATCGGAATTGTAACTGCGTTTTTAAGCGATTCTTGTAACAGGCAAAATGGTTTTTACAATGATATGAGATTTTTGAGATAAATATATGGGGGGACTTTCAGTCCCCTAAAACATTGCCTGCAACACAAGCATATCAATAGCAAATGTTTTGATTATGCTCATTAAGGGAAGAATAAATTTCAGCCTTGTGTTATATGTTACATTTTCAGATATCATAAACCCTTCCATAAATCATTATTCATATAACATTATATGGTTAATAACAAGGAAGGTTATAACGAAAATTTTATAAGTGATAATTAAAACTTATGTAATTAATTAAACTATCTTTCTTATTTTCCAATTTCCCCTCAATAACTTTATTTAAAACTTCATTTAAAATTTTACCAATATCTTTCCCTTTAGGTATGCCTAAATCAATGAGATCCTGACCGCCAACGGCTAATGTTTTTAAGCTGTAACACTGGTTTGCTTCAATTATTTCATCCATAACCTTTTCAGCATTATTTAAATTTTCGTATTCAAATTTAAATAATGCTTTTTTAATTTTAATAAGATTATATAGATTTTCTCGGTTTATTCTATGAAGCCATCTCTTAATATTCACGGGTTCTGGATAAATCTTTTCATCAATGGCCGAAGTCAACAGTTTTACCGTCTTTATGGTTAAATTATCATATTTTAATCTTGTAAGTACTTTATCCGGTTCTTCCGTTCTGTATAAAAGCATTGAAAGTCTTAAAATCAACGAATCTATTAAATTCATGGCATTTAATCTGTATGTCAGTTCTTCATGGCTGAAACCGTTAAGCTCGGGCATGAAAACTACAATTACATTTCTGTAATCAATAAATATTCTATGAAAATTGCTTCCCATTATCAATTTGTTAAACTCGGTGTTAATACGCTCCGAAGAAATGTTGTTTAAGAGGTCTTTGTTCTTATAAATGCTTTCAGATGTGTTTTTTTCAATATCAAAATTTAAGACAGAAGCAAAGCGAAGTGCCCTTAAAATTCTTAATCCATCCTCTTTAAATCTTTCATCCGGGTCTCCCACGCATCTGATAATTTTGTTTTTAATATCATTAATTCCTCCAAACAAATCGATTATCCCATCTTTGTTATAAGCAAGGGCATTGATGGTAAAATCCCTCCGTTTTATGTCAAATTCAATATTATCCGTAAACAGGACATTATCCGGGCGCCTGTTATCACTGTACTCTCCGTCAATTCTGTAGGTTGTAATTTCAATCTGCCTTTTATCTATAATTACGGTTACGGTGCCGTGCCTTACACCTGTCTCAATTATTCTGTATCCATGAAAGCAACGGCTTATTTCTTCAGGTTTCGCAGATGTGGTAACATCCCAGTCAGAGGGAGATAACCCTAAAATGCTGTCCCTTACGCAGCCTCCCACAATGTACGCTTCAAAACCCTTTGAATGCAATATATTTAATACAGATTCAACTTCCTTTGGTATATTTATGTTCATATGAATCCTTCTTTTTTCCTTTTTACTTAATTATACCTAACTTTGTAAATTTAACAAGAAGAAACTGTTTTTTGTTGTTATTCAAAAACCTTTTCAGAAGGAATCCCAAATGCTTGGAATGATAATATAAAAAAAGCTAATAAACAACAATGCTCATTAGCTTTTTGGAGAAAATTATATGTTCAAAAAATTTACGTTCATTATTTTGCCGAGTTAGATACATGACCATGTTTTTCTTCCCACAATTCATCTGCGGTAGGAGCCCATTTTTGTGCAACATCATAACATTTTGCACTTAATTCACGAACATTTTCCGGACATTTCATATCCGTTGATTTAGCACCGGATTTTTCAACCATTTTTGTTAAACGTCCCGGATTATCTAACAAAGGACATGGTCTTAAATGGTTTTTATTAAATGGTTGATTTTGCTTATACTGCATAAACAGAGGATTTTTATAGGCCTCCAGCAAAGTGCTTTCGCGAATGTTTGTATCTGAGTAGTGTATAAAAGCACATGGCTCAATATCGCCGTTTGCATTAATGTGGAGATAATTCCTGCCTCCCGCTATACATCCGTTTACATATTCTCCGTCATTCCAAAAGTCCATGGTAAATATAGATTTAGTATTTCTGAATTCTCTTATTTG
>DCDU01000027.1 GCA_002316585.1 Firmicutes bacterium UBA1047
TTCCTTCGTGAAGTTGACAGCAAAGATTTAGTAATGTCTATCAAAGGTTCAAACAAAGAGGTTGCCGATGTTTTATTCAGCAATATGTCGTCAAAAATGGCAGACACAATCAAATCTGAATTAGAATACACTCGCAATGTACGCTTAAGAGATGTTGAAGAAGCACAGCAAAGAATCGTATCAGTAATCAGACGCCTTGAAGAAGAAGGTGAATTGGTAATAGCTAAAAGCGGAAAGGATGATATTATTGTCTAATATTATTAAAGCCGAATATGTGTTTTATGACAGTACCAAGCAGACAGCTCCCTGGGAGTACCAGGTTATAAACACTCCAAGGAAGGACTTGTTCGAAATATATAATCAGAGAGAAGTAATATTAAAAGAAGCCGAAGCGGAAGCAACAGAAATAATAAATGCGGCAAAGCTGAAGGCAGGGTCGGAAATAGCTCAATGCAAAAAGAAGGGTTATGAAGCCGGATATAATGAAGGAATTGAGATAGGTAAAAAAAAGGGTTACGAAGAAGGACATGAAACCGGATATGAAAAGATTTCAAAAATCCTGCAGGAAAACAATCAGGAAAAACTCAGAGAATTAACTGAAATGATTGAAAGGACAGAAAACGAAAAACAAAAAATCATTGCAAAATACGAAGCGGAATTAACCGGTCTATCCATAGATATAGCAGAAAAAATAATCAGAAATGAAATTGACACAAAAGACAATGTTGTAGCGGGAATAATCAGAAGTGTTATAAGCGATTACCGCAATGTAGAATGGATAAAGGTTTATATTTCGGATAAAGATGATGTAATAGCCGTTCAGGCGGACAAGGATTTAATAAATGACCTTAAGGAAATATCAAAGGATGTAAAAATTGAGGTTTTAGCCAAATTAGAAAAAGGCAGTGCCATTGTTGAAACAGAGGATGGAATTGTCGAAGCAAGTATTGATACGCAGCTAAATAATCTTAGGGAAATGGTATTGAGCAAAAATGCAGGTTAAGGATGAATTTCAATATATTCGGGAAACACTGACAAAAGAAGACTTCTGTACATATATAGGAAAAGTGAAAAAAATATCGGGCATGATGATTGAAGCATCAGGCAACAGGTACAGCATCGGTGAAGTGTGTGAATTAAACACAGATTCAACCGGCAAGACCGTGCGGGCGGAAGTTGTGGGTTTAAATGACGGCCGGGTATTGCTGATGCCCTATGAGGATATTAAAGGGATTGGTTTAGGCAATACCGTAACAGCTACAAATAATAAGCTTAAAATACCCGTAGGAGACTTTCTGATAGGAAGAATCGTAGATGCAACCGGACAACCCATCGATGACGGCGAAAAATTTACAAGCAATGAATATTGCTATGTGGACAATGAATATATAAATCCGCTGTCAAGACCCAGGATAAATGAAGCCTTAAGCTTTGGCGTAAAGGCAATAGACGGGCTTTTAACCATCGGAAAAGGTCAGCGTATGGGAATATTTGCGGGAAGCGGCGTGGGAAAGAGCACACTCTTAGGAATGGTTGCCAAAAATGTTAAGGCTGATATAAATGTTATTGCATTGGTGGGGGAAAGAGGAAGAGAAGTAAGAGAATTCATTGAGAAAGATTTGGGGGAAGAGGGGCTAAAGCGCTCCGTATTGGTGATAGCAACTTCGGACCAACCTGCAATGCTGAGGGTAAAATGTGCATTGACTGCAACAACAATTGCTGAATACTTCAAGGACAAGGGTAAAGATGTTCTGTTGATGATGGATTCACTGACAAGATTTGCAATGGCTCAAAGGGAAATAGGCTTAGCTACCGGGGAACCCCCCGTATCAAGGGGCTATACACCGTCAATTTATGCGGAGCTGCCAAAGCTTTTGGAAAGAAGCGGAAACTTTGCGCAAGGCTCCATAACAGGCATCTATACAGTGCTGGTGGAAGGAGACGATACAAACGAACCGATATCTGACACCGTAAGAGGTATAGTGGACGGGCACATAGTTTTAACAAGAAAATTAGCAAATTCAAATCATTATCCTGCAATTGACATCAATGCCAGTATTTCAAGACTTATGAATGACATTGCCTCGGAAGAGCACAACAGCAAAGCTAAAAGAATCAGAGACATTTTAGCGGAATATTATGCAAATTATGATTTGATTTCTATAGGAGCTTACAAAAAAGGAACAAACAAAAAATTAGATGAAGCAATAGCAAAAATAGATGATGTAAATGCATTTATGAAACAAGGAGTCAATGACAAATATACTTTCGATGAAATTATTGATTTAATGGATAAAATTTAAAATCCTCAAATCTTGGAAATACAATTAAAAAGAGGTATAGAATGAAAAAGTTTAATTTTTCACTGCAAAAAATTTTAGAAATAAAAGAACAGTTGTTAAAAAATTTAAAAATTGAACTGACCAACCTTAATCTTGAATGCAGAAATATAGAAGACCATATTAAAAATTTAAAAGTAAAATTTAAAAGTATCGATAATGAGTATGTTGAAAAAACATATAAAAGCATATCTACCGGTGAAATGCTGTATTATAAAATGCTGATGGAAAGCATTTTAAAGCAAATTGAAGTTAAAGAGGAAGAAAGGGAAATATTGTTAAAGAAAATGTCGGTGAAAAGACAGGAAATAATAAGTATGAATATAGAAATTTCAAGCTTGGAAAAGCTTAAAGAAAAAGAGATGGAAAAGTATAATAAAGAATTTATGCGAAAAGAAGAAATCTTTATTGACGAATTTGTTTCTAATAAGAGCATGTCTAACAAATATGCTATTTAAGATGTCCTAACCCTACCATGGAAAGGAGGTGAAAAAATGAACGTAAATAACGTGACCATGAGCCGTGTACCGCAAAATATTATCAGAAATACATTTAATGCGGACAAGAGCAGCTTTGCAAATATGCTGATTGATGCGGCGGGAAAATTAAGCTCAGTCAAATTGCCCGAAAGTAATGATAATATTCTTTCGGGAGACAACACTTCTTTCCTGCTGAATGAAACGGATATTATGAAAGAAGATGAAGACGGCAAAAGAATTGATTACGGAGGTCTATGCGGGATGCCGGATATTTACTTCCTCACGCCAAATCTTTTAGCTGATGATATGAGCCGGAACATCGGTAATTCCGGAGCAATTGAAAATCAACTTTCATACGGCAGCGGACAAGCGGGAATATTGCTTGGAAAGAATACTGCGTCCGTTAAGCAGAACCCTGCTTCGGAAAAGGCATTTGTAAATGCAGAATCTGAAAAAATCATGCTTAAAGATTTGACACCGGAAAAAGAAATGCCCGGAGATGTTACGGCAGAAAAAACAATGCTTGAAAATACGACGGCAGAAAAAATAATGTTTAATAATGTGATTGCGGAAAAAACGATGTTTGAAAGCTCCGCACCGGAAAAAACAATACAGAAAAATATTTCAACAGAAAAAATAGTACCTGAAAACAAGGCAGAAGAAAAAACTGTGCAGGATATTATTGAATATGACTTTCGGGAAGCAGCTTTAAATTATATGTCCCCCGTTGAAAACAAAATAATTGCCGTAACCGATGAATCAACAGAATTAAAGGCGGAAATATTATCTCAGGTCAGTGACAAAATAATCATTACGGCGGAAAAGGATATGTCAGGGGATACGAAAACAATAAGCATGCAGCTTCAGCCGCAAAATTTAGGCAAAGTGGATATTAAGCTGACTTATGAAAATGACAAGCTGACGGTAGAAATTAAAGCAT
Source organism: Firmicutes bacterium UBA1047 (assembly GCA_002316585.1). GTDB lineage: Bacteria > Bacillota > Clostridia > Tissierellales > Sedimentibacteraceae > Sedimentibacter. Next base: position 3,759 of record DCDU01000027.1, read on the forward strand.
TAAATAAAGAAACTCAAAAAATATTATCTTCGAATACCGATGAGCTGAAAGAAATGCTTAGCAAAACATCATCAGTAAAAATAGTTGTTAAGCCGTTTGTTGAATCTGACACGCATCATTACCATGACGATAAAGGAAATGAACAGTATTTCTATCAGGGACAGGAGCAAAATCAGGGACAAGGCAGGCAGCGAAACAATTATTATTACAGACAGACAAAAAAAGCAGAAAAAGATGTATTTTCTGAGCTTATCAATTCAAATGCTTTAAAGGAGGGTATAATTGGAAATTAATGCTTATGGAAGCTATAAAACAAACAGTGCAGACTATAGTTTAAATGCACAAAAGAGTGGCGGAATTTTAAACATGCAGGATTTTTTAAATTTGCTGGTAGCTCAAATAGCCAATCAGGATGTCATGAATCCGATGGATAATACGGAGTTTGTTGCACAGTTGGCTCAATTTTCGTCATTGCAGGCTATGTCGGATTTGACGGAATTGGCATTGCAGGGACAAGCCACCTCTCTTATAGGAAAAAATGTTGTAGTTGCCGACTATAACAGCTTCGGCGAATTGGTGGTTCAGGAAGGCATTGTTCAAAGGGTTGCAATACACAGCGGAACTGCAAAACTGTATGTAAATGATACGGAATATGATTATTCCAATGTGATGGAGGTTAAAGAGGCTTAGGCAGAAAAGAAGGTGATTAATTGATGGATATTAACTTTATAAGGAAAGTCAGCAATTTAAACAGTAATGTTCAGCTGCAAAATGTAAGGAAAAGCGAAAGCAGTAATTTTAAAGATTTGCTGAATGAAAAAATCGGGAATGAGGTAATTTTTTCGAAGCATGCGAATGAAAGAATATTAGAAAGAAATATTGATGTAAGCGGCGAAGTTACGGAAAAACTCAATGAAGCTTCTGCACAGGCAAAGGATAAAGGATTGAAGAACGTACTTGTGATGATTGACAATTTAGGTTTTATAATCAGCACTGCAAATAATAAAGTTATAACAGCGGTAAACAGTCAAGAATTAAAAGAAAATATTTTTACAAATATAGACGGAGCTGTAATAAAATAGCCGGTCCTTTTCAGGAGGCTATAGTTCGGATATTTTGAGGAACTTAATCAGCTTAATAAAAAAAGGAGAATGAATTATTATGATGAAAGCACTTTACTCCGGTGTATCCGGAATGAGAAGCCACCAGACACAAATGGACGTAATAGGCAACAACATTGCCAACGTAAATACATACGGATTTAAAACACAAAGAGCAACCTTCAGAGACGTATATTATCAGACACTGAAAAATCCCGGAGCGCCGGGAGATGACAGAGGAGGAACAAATGCATCTCAGGTTGGGTATGGTTCCCAGATAGGCTCGGTAGATACAATTCATACAATAACCGGATTTTCGCCTACAAATAAAGAAACTGACGTATATATAAACGGCGACGGATATTTAGCGGTTATGAATTCAAACGGAGATACTCTCTATACGCGCTTGGGAGCTCTGTATTTTGATGAAGCCGGAAATTTAGTCGATGTAAACGGCTCTCGTGTTTTAGGACTTGATAATGATGGCGGCAATAATTATAAAACCAAGACAGTTGACGGAAAAACAGTAATAGATTTTGATAATGTGGATGTAATAAAGATAAATAATTATAAAGATTTTGATAATATTAAAATAAACAGCGACGGTACAATTACAGCCGTGGACAAGGATGACAAAGTTGTTACCATAGGAGCGATTCCCGTTTATAAAATACCTAATCAGGATGCTTTGGTCTTAGAAGGAAATTCATATTATTCGGTAGGAAATAATACCGGAGATCCGATTGTCAATACGGCGGGATCAGGCGGTACCGGTAGTTTGGTAACAGGAGCTCTTGAAATGTCCAACGTGGATTTGGCAAATGAATTTTCATCTATGATTATTACACAAAGAGGATTTCAAGCAAACACAAAGATAATATCGGTTGTTGACCAAATGCTCGAAGAGTTGGTTAATTTGAAGAGATAAAGGTTGCGAGATGCCCTAACCATAGAAGCCAGCCCTCGGAACGACGAGGGCTGCGCCCTCGGGATGACAAGTTCATTCACAGAATTTATAAAATAAAATCATTTATTATGCTCATAATTATAACATCTTATGGACATAATCAATAATTTTATAAACAGGAGGAAATATGATAGAAGTTGTTGGAATCAATGGTGAAACTTTTTTAATCAATGCTGCTTTAATAGAAAAGATAGAATTTATTCCGGAAACAAAAATTACATTAACAACGGGAAAGTATTATTTAATCAGAGATAAAAAAGAAGAAATTGTAAATAAAATAATTACATATAATCAGAAAATAATAAGAGGCGTTACTGCCGGAGAGTAAAGGGGAATGACATGAATATATCGTTTTTAATAGGTTTGCTGGCAGGATTCGGATTGGTAATTTACGGAATAATGGGCAGCGGCTCCAGTCTTTCACAAGTATTGACAAGCTTTATCGACATGCCGAGTGTTTACATTACTTTTGGAGGGGCAATAGCAGCCACCGTAATGTCTGTCCCGGTAAAGTATTTAAAAGACGTACCTAAAAACCTTAAAGTATTAATGAAAAGAGAAAAAATAAATCTGAATACTTATATCGACACAATCGAAGAACTTGCAAAAGAAGCCAGACTTAAAGGTCTTTTGGTTTTAGAAGAAAAGGTAAATAGCATGGATTTGCAGGATGAGTTTTTAAAATACTGCGTTATGCTTATTATAGATGCCATTGAGCCGACAAAGGTAAGAGCACAGATTGAAAATGAAATAGATTGCATAGAAGCGCGGCATTCATCCGCATGGAAGGTATTTGATACATTAGGATCCTTCGGGCCCTCATTTGGAATGTTGGGAACATTAATCGGACTTATAAATATGCTTGCAAACATGAATCCGGAACAGGGAGCGGATGCTTTAGGGCAGGGTATGTCTGTGGCGTTGGTTACAACCTTTTACGGCTCGGTTCTTACAAATATGATATGCGCTCCCATATCAAACAGATTAAAAGCAAAGCATGAGGAAGAAATGATTGCAAAAGAATTAATTATGGAAGGTGTTTTATCCATACAATCCGGCGAAAATCCAAAATATATAAGGGAAAAGTTAAATTCATATATAACATATCAGGAAAGAGGCTCCATGCCGGGTGATAAAGAAGACGGAAAGCCTAAAAAAAGGTTTAAAAGAAAAAAAGAAGCTAATGCATAAAAGAAATGGGTTGTGGTGATTATGGCAAGAAGAAAGAAGAGAGATACAGACGGAGGAGGAGCAAGCTGGATGGAAACATACAGCGATATGGTTACCTTGCTGTTAACATTTTTTATAATGTTATATGCTATGTCAACCATTGACGCTCAAAAATATGCTTCAATAATAGCTTCGATTTCCAAGGCAATGAATCCTGTTGCTTATCAAGAGCAGATGGAAGCCCAAGAAGCTCAGGAAATGATAGAATCAATTGATTCCAATGAAGAAGAAGAACCATATGAACTTAATATGCTTTATACATTGCTTAAACAATATGTTGAAGAAAATGAATTAGAGCAGCAGGTGATGGTTAAAAAAGCCGAGGAATATGTGTTTATCAGATTCTCTGATTCGGTTACATTCAGAGGATACAGCGACATATTGGAGCGCAGCGGAAAAGAGATACTTGACATATTGGCTGAAGGATTACAGCTGGTGGATGAATACATAGAAGAAGTTGTAATAGCAGGTCATACTGCCAAGGTTGAATATGATTATACAGATATTGACAGATCCTTATCAACCAACAGAGCAAATGTTGTTTTAAAGTATTTGGACGATAAACAGGTTATAGACTCGGCGAAGTATTTAGCAATAGGATATGGACTGTACAGCCCCATAGCTGATAACAGCACCCCTGAAGGAAGGGCAAAAAACAGAAGGGTTGAAATATACATCAGCAGAAAAGGCTATCCTATAAGTTACACCAAAAAAATTCAGGAAACAATCAATAAAAAAGAAGATGGAAATTTAGAGTATAAAAGAAATACATACATTGATTAACAAAAACTACAGAATGAGGGCATATTATGGCGGAAGTATTATCACAAAGCCAAATTGATGAGTTGCTTAATAATTTAAGCACCGGCGATGTAAGCCTGCAGGAATTAGAGGCAAGTGAAAAAAGAATAAAAGAATATGATTTCAGAAGTCCTAAAAAAATAACAAAAGAAACCATCAGATTGATAACCGGTATTTATGAAAATTACTGC
>DCDU01000085.1 GCA_002316585.1 Firmicutes bacterium UBA1047
AATGTGCAAATAGACGGAAGATTAAGCGACAGATTTGAAAGGAATTTTTATTACGGAAAATAAGGAGCATTTATGAATACAATTAAGATAGCTCTTGGCATACTATTTAGAATCATGGATTCTTTAATACTGGTCAGAGTGTTGTTATCATTTTTCCCAACCCTACAATCTTCAAGGATTTCCTACTTTATCTATCAGATGACCGAGCCTATATTGGCTCCTTGCAGGGCAATTTTAGATAAATTAGGTTTAGGCATGGGAATGATTGACTTTTCTCCTATTTTAGCTTTTATATTATTATATATATTACAAAATTTAGTATATATCTTATAAGATGCCCGAACCCTATTTTTCCCGACCATAGGGAGAGCAAAATAGCGGCAGGTCATTCGCAGCAAGCTCCAATTTTGTGCCACGTAAGGAGCAGACAAAATTGTGCAGCTAAACTACGAGGCTATAAGGAGGAATATGAAAAACTTAGAAAAATACTATGACTTCATCAAGGATGAAGAAACAAAAAACACGGTTAAAAAAATTCAAGATAAAGCATTGTATGTTAATAAAAATTATATGAGCGCAATAACTGAATTTATAAATCCATACATTGCTGAAATCTGCATACCGGTAATAAAAAATTATGATATAAAATTTGAAATTTTCCCCTCATACGAACACTGCGAGAGGAAAGTTTTCATTTTATCACCTCAATATTCCGAGACTTCGGATGAGAATGAATTTATTTCGGGAATTCGCATAAATAACAAGTCTAAATTCAAAAAGTTAAGCCATAGGGATTACCTTGGTGCATTAATGTCCTTGGGCATCGACAGAAGCAAGACGGGTGATATTTATGTTTATGATAATTACGGGGATATAGTTGTTCATAGTGATATTGCCGATTATATAATCTACAATATGGATAAAATAGGTCATAATAAAATAGAAGCAGAAAAGATTAAATTAAGCTCAGTCAATTTTAAGGAGCAGGAACATGAAGTTTTGAATATTATCAGTTCTTCAATGCGCATTGACAACATTGTAAAACACCTCACCAATTCATCAAGAGAAAAAGCGTCCGTTATTATAAAGGCAGGAAGTGTAAAAGTAAATTATGTTCCTGAGGACAGGGTGAGCACTGAATTAAAAGAAGGAGATTTGCTGTCAATAAGCAGAGCAGGACGTTTTAAAATATACAATACATATGGTACAACAAAAAGCGGAAAAATCAAAATCAAAATCAAGCATTATGTATAACAGGAGTATTTATGAACAGTATAGCAGCGATTATTATTATAATTTCGGTAATATTTGACCAGACAACAAAATTTTGGGCGGCAGATGTTTTAAAGAACGGTGATTCAATTAAAATAATAGGAAATTTTTTGCGTTTCACCTATGCGGAGAATAAAGGTGCGGCATTTAGCATATTGCAGGATCAAAGGATATTTTTTCTTATTGTAACGGTTGTAATGCTTGTTTTTTTAGGTTTTATTTATTTCAGGACAAAGAATATTTCTAAACTGTCTAAATTGTCCATAGCAATGATAACAGGAGGTGCAACAGGCAATTTTATTGACAGACTTCGCTTAGGTTATGTTATAGATTTTATTGATGTAAGGTTTGGCAGCTTTTATGATTTTCCTATTTTCAACATAGCTGACAGCTTTGTTGTATGCGGAACTATACTTATGATTGTTTTAATTCTTTTTAATAAGTTTGAAATGAGTGGAAGAAATGAATGAATTTGAATCAAAAAAAAATACTAAAGAAGACGCAGAAAATATAGAAAATACAGAAGACATAAAGAATATAGAAGATACCGATTGTTTTGGATATAATGAAGATTCTGATGATTTTGAAGACATTGAAGAAGAAAAAGAAATTAATGTTGTTTCTGATGAAGAAAATCAAAGAGTAGATGTTTTTATTTCACAAAAATTAAATGATATATCAAGGAATTCTGTTCAAAAGCTCATCACCGGCGAAAATATAACCGTTAACGGAAAAGTAATAAAAGCAAATTATAAGGTTAAAATAAACGATACAATAAAAATACTGATTCCGCCTCCTGAAATATTAGATGTTGAGGCAGAAAACATAGCTTTGGATATTGTTTATGAGGACGATGATTTGGCAGTAGTAAACAAACCTCAGGGAATGGTTGTTCATCCGGCTCCCGGTCATTATTCCGGTACAATGGTAAACGGACTTATGTACCACCTTAAAAAGCTGTCAACAATTAACGGAATTTTGCGGCCGGGAATTGTTCACAGATTAGATAAGAATACTTCAGGGTTAATGCTAATTGCCAAAAATGATAAATCACACAATTTTTTAGCTAAGTGTCTAAAGGAACATTCGATAAACAGGTTTTATTATGCATTGGTTGAAGGAAATGTCAAAGAAGACGAAGGTGAGATAAACGCACCTTTGGGCAGAAGCGAAAAAGACAGAAAAAAACGTGCCGTTACCAACAAAAACAGCAAGGAAGCAATTACAAATTATTGGGTGATTGAAAGATACGGCAAGTATACTTTGATGAAATTAAAGTTAAAGACGGGAAGAACCCATCAAATAAGGGTCCATATGAAATACATAGGACATCCGGTTGTTGGGGACGATGTATATGGAAGCAAGACAAACAAATTTGGTTTGGAGGGGCAGCTTCTCCATTCGAAAATTTTGGGATTTGTTCATCCCACAACCAACGAATATATGGAATTTGAAAGCGATTTGCCGGATTATTTTTTGAAGGTATTAAAACTAATATAAAGGTGTGTCTCCATGCCTGCAGGGAGGGTTTATGAAAACAAAAGCATTAATAATGGATGAAAAAGCAATTGAAAGGGCAGTATTCAGAATTGCACATGAAATTATAGAGAGAAATAAGGGTGTAGAAAATATTGTTTTGATTGGAATAAGAACAAGAGGATGGCCATTATCTCTTCGTCTATCCGGCAAGATTGAGGAAATTGAAGGCTCCAAGGTACCTGTTTTTCCTTTAGACATAACCTATTACCGAGATGATGTAGAAAAGGATGACAGAGCTCCCCTGGCTGTTGAAAGCTTTGATTATAACATAAAGGATAAAACAGTAATATTGGTTGATGANNATTATAGAGAGAAATAAGGGTGTTGAAAACATTGTATTGATTGGAATTAAAACAAGAGGATGGCCACTGTCTCTTAGATTATCCAACAAAATTGAAGAAATTGAAGGTTCCAAAGTACCTGTTTTCCCTTTAGACATTACCTATTACAGAGATGA
>DCDU01000083.1:0-1740 GCA_002316585.1 Firmicutes bacterium UBA1047
ATGCTTAATATAGACAGTGTAGAAAAAGGCTTGGTAATTGACCACATTCAGGCAGGAAAGGCAATGGAAATATACCATTATTTAAACCTTGATAAAATGGATTGCAGTGTTGCCATAATAAAAAATGCCAAAAGTAAGAAGTTGGGGAAGAAGGATATAATTAAGGTAGAAAACAATATAAATATGGACCTTAAGGTTCTTGGTTTTATAGACCCTAATATAACGATTAATGTGATAGACAAGTCAGTTATAATTGATAAAATAAATCTCCAATTGCCTCAAGAAATCGAAAATGTTGTAAAATGCAAGAATCCAAGATGCATTACTTCAATTGAGCAGGAAGTAACCCATAAATTCAGATTAACGGATAAAGAGAAAAAAATATACAGATGCGTATATTGTGATACAGCTTATGAACATAATTAATGCTGATAAAATAAACCGGAGAAAGCAATGAAAGTATTAATAACCACAATTACTGAAAATGAACAAATTTTGAATAATATATTCAGACTTTCAGCAGTATTTGAATCTGATATTAAGCCCGGTCAATTCTTTATGCTGAAAACCTTGGATAATTCATTCCTGCTCCCAAGACCTGTAAGTGTAAATGATGTTAATGGAAATATTGTTTCATTCTTATACAGAATAGAAGGAACAGGAACAAAAAAAATAAGCAGTTTGCGTCAAAATGATGAAATCCAGCTGTTTGGTCCCTTGGGAAACGGCTTTGACACAAATAAGATGAAAGGTAAGGTCGCTGTAATAGGAGGAGGAATAGGAGCAGCTCCCCTATTATACCTTACTAAAAAGCTAGGTGAAAATGCAGATGTATATTTGGGCTACAAAGACTCGGCAAATATGTATATAAATGATGAATTTAAATCTTTTGCCGATAAGACCGTCATAATTACCGAAGATGGCAGTTATGGAGAAAAAGGTTTTGTAACAGATTATGTGCCCTATGATAAATATGACGCAGTTATAACATGCGGTCCTGAAATAATGATGAATAAAGTAATAAATAACTGCAGAAACTTAAATATTAAATGCTATGTGTCACTTGAAAGGCGGATGGCATGCGGTATGGGAGCATGTTTAGGATGTAGCGTTGAAACAAAGAAAGGTAATAAAAGAGCATGTAAAGACGGTCCCGTATTCGATAGCGAAGAATTAATATAGAGGAGTTTATATGGCAAATTTAGAAACAAATGTAATGAGACTTAAATTTAATAATCCAATATTAGCTGCTTCAGGAACATTTGGTTTCGGAGAAGAATTTTCTCAAATTTACGATTTATCAATTCTTGGAGGAATATGCAGCAAAGGTCTTACCTTGCATCCTAAAAGCGGAAATAAAGGAATTCGGCTTTGGGAAACACCCATGGGTCTTATGAACAGTATCGGTCTTGAAAATCCAGGAATTGATGAATTTATAAAGGCGGAGCTTCCAAGAATGAAGTCGTACGATATTGTTATTTTTGCTAATCTTGGAGGACACTGCGAAGAAGATTATTTTGAAGGGATTTATAAATTAAATGATACGAATGTTGATGCTGTTGAACTTAACATTTCCTGTCCAAATGTTAAAAGCGGCGGCATGGCTTTTGGTATTAAATCTTCAGTAGCTTATGAAATAGTTTCAAAAGTACGTAGAATATGCAAAAAACCTCTCATGGTCAAATTATCACCGAATGCCGAAAATATACCTGATATGGCTGTTGCCTGTGAAGCGGCAGG
>DCDU01000083.1:1861-3492 GCA_002316585.1 Firmicutes bacterium UBA1047
GCAGATGCAATTTCTTTAATTAATACAATACAGGCAATGGCAATAGATATAAAAAACAAAAAAGCTGTATTTGACAATATTTATGCCGGACTTTCAGGACCTTGTGTAAAACCTGTTGCTCTTCGAATGGTGCACGAAGCCGCAAAGTCGGTAAAAATACCTGTATGCGGGTTAGGAGGCATAATGAATGCAACTGATGTAATTGAATTTATTATGGCAGGGGCATCATTGGTTCAAATAGGAACAGCAAACTTCATTAAACCCGACATAGCAAAAGATATAATCCATGATTTATCAGATTTCTTAGACAATGAAAATATCAAATCCCTTGATGAAATAAGGGGAATAATCTAAAAAGAGCATAGGAGGCTATTAGCCGTCAACTTATATAAAATTAATATTAAGACATATAAGATATAAATAAAAATCTGGGAGAAAAATATGATAGATGTAGTTGAAATATTAAAAGAATGTGATGCGTTGCTTGAAGGTCACTTCTTGCTTTCATCAGGAAAACACAGCAACAGGTATTGTCAATGTGCAAAGCTTCTGCAATATCCGGACAAGGCAGAAAAGGTTATATCTATTGTAAAGGATAAGGTGCAATTACTTAACTTAGATGTTATCGTAGGACCTGCAATGGGAGGCATTACAGCAGCTTACGAGTTAGGAAGGCAGTTAGGTATAAAAGCAATATTTACTGAAAGAGAAAACAATGTAATGACGTTGAGAAGAGGGTTTGAAATAAAGCCGGGTGATAGAATATTAATAATGGAAGATGTAGTAACTACCGGAAAATCATCTATGGAAACAGCGAAGGTCCTTGAAAGTTTAGGAGGTATTGTAATAGGAATCGGATGCATAGTAGATAGAAAAGTGAGCGAAATACAATTACCTCTTTACAGTTCGATAGAATTATTCTTTGAAACATATGACGAAGACAATTGCCCCCTATGCGAAAAAGGCTCAAAGCCTGTAAAACCGGGAAGCAGAAAATTTTAGTAAAAATTAAAATAATTCTTTAGAGCAGTATCGGGACGCACAGTGTCCCGATACTGCAAATTTACAAATTTTATGAGAAGAATAAAGGCCAGAACATCCACCAAATAGGATTTTCACATCTTCCGTATCTGTCACAATATGGGTATTGATAATACCTCCAAGGGTCAAAAAAATCCCTGTCATATCTTCTATCGTATCTTCTGTCGTATCGTCTGTCGTATCGTCTGTCAAATCTCCTGTTATAATCATCGTCATATCTGCTGCTGAAAACATCATTATCATCATAATACATGCCGCGGTAATTCGTATTATAATAATTCTGAGGAATATTATTGTTTTCCATATATAATCTCCTTATACTAAATTTAATATTTGGGAACATTCCACTTATTTTCAGGGCTGTGTCTCCCTACTTATATCAAAAATGGGTGTCCTCATTTCTATTATAATATATGTTGGAAACAGTTCAATGTTACGCATGTATATCCCGGGAAATTAATTTGTATGAAATTTATGTTTACAAATCATCAAAAATGTATTAAATTATATATGTTGCTATAATAAACTAAACATACATCAAACTAGGGGGTATAGCTCAGTTGGGAGAGCGCTTGAATGGCATTCAAGAG
>DCDU01000083.1:3700-3896 GCA_002316585.1 Firmicutes bacterium UBA1047
AGTTCGAGCCTCCTTATCTCCACTGAAAAATCAAGGAAAATTAACGGGTGTAGCGATTGTGAAAAATATAAGTCAAGGTTAATATACGATAAAAGTATACATCATTACTAACAAGCAACTAATAAAAAAGGTAAAATAAAAGCATGATTATTTTACCTTTTTCATTTGTGAATGCAGATATTTAATAGTATTCATC
>DCDU01000029.1:0-1132 GCA_002316585.1 Firmicutes bacterium UBA1047
GGATATTATATTTAAATAGAGAGAGGATTAAAATGTTAGATAAATTAGAGGCATTAAAAGATAAATATATAGAATTAAGTGAAAAGATATCAGATCCTGAAATATTGAGCGATTCACAGAGGTTGCAGAAACTTATGAAGGAACAGGCGCAGCTTGAGCCCATTGTCTTAAAATTCAATGAATATAAGGAAATGAGCACGCAGTTGAACGATTCAAAGGAAATGCTAAAAGAAAAATTAGATGATGATTTCAAGGAAATGGTAAAAGAAGAAATAAAGGAATTATCAGCAAGAACAGAAGAACTTGAGAATGAAATAAAAATATTATTGCTTCCGTCTGACCCTAATGACGACAAGGATGTAATTGTTGAAATAAGAGCAGGGGTTGGCGGCGATGAAGCCGGATTGTTTGCCGGAGATTTGCTTCGCATGTATTTAAGATATGCGGAAAGAAAAGGATGGAAAACTGAATTTATTTCAGTTAATGACCAAGGTGTAGGCGGTTACAAGGAAGTAATTTTTTCTATTAAGGGTAAGGGCGCGTATTCCAAGCTTAAATATGAAAGCGGCGTTCACAGGGTTCAAAGGGTTCCCGATACGGAATCCAGCGGAAGAATACACACTTCCTCTGCAACTGTAGCGGTGCTGCCGGAAGTTGACGATATTGATATTGAAATAAATCCAAATGATGTAAGGGTTGATGTTTTCCGCTCATCAGGAAACGGAGGTCAGTGTGTTAATACAACCGATTCCGCCGTTAGACTTACTCACATACCGACAGGAATAGTTATTTCATGTCAGGATGAAAAGTCACAGCTGAAAAATAAGGATAAAGCTTTTAAGGTATTAAAGGCAAGACTTTACGACAAATATATACAGGAGCAAAATGATGAATTGGCTCAGGCAAGAAAAAGTCAGGTAGGAACGGGAGACAGAAGCGAAAGAATAAGAACTTACAACTTCCCGCAGGGTAGGGTAAGCGACCATAGAATAGGATTGACATTATATAAGCTTGATGCGTTCCTTGACGGTGATATAACAGAAATGCTTGAAGCGCTGATAACTTCAGATCAAGCGGAAAAACTAAAAAATGTATCTGAATGAAATTTATGGTGGGTCGAACGCACAAAATT
>DCDU01000029.1:1346-3873 GCA_002316585.1 Firmicutes bacterium UBA1047
ATAGATAAATTTTTAAAAAATGCACGAATAATTAAAAGAAGAACCGTTGCAAAAGAAGCATGCGAGCAAGGGAGAGTGCTTGTTAACGGAAAGACAGCAAAGCCGGGTACGGAAATTGAAGTCGGCGATGAAATAGAAATTATTTTCGGGAGCAAGCCAATGAAAATTAAGGCAGAAAAGCTATTGGAGCATGTAATTAAAGATGACTATAAAGAAATGTACAGCATATTAAATGTTTAAATTTTATCTAATTGGGTATATATAAATTATCGTGCTATGATGTAGCTATCCTAAGCAGCTTACTGTTGCTATAGAATAAATTTATACATAGAGGTGTTATATGGAATTAAAAGGAAGTAAAACAGAACAAAATTTAATGACTGCATTTGCAGGAGAATCACAGGCTCATGTTAAGTATACATACTATCAGAGTCAGGCTAAAAAAGACGGGTACGTTCAAATCGGCAAATATTTTGAAGAAACAGCAAGAAACGAAAGAGAACATGCGAAAATCTGGTTCAAACTCTTACATGACGGAATAGCCGAAACACCTGTAAACTTACAGGATGCAGCTGATGGAGAGCATTATGAATGGACGGATATGTACAAAAAATTTGCTGAAGAAGCAAGAGAAGAAGGATTTAATAAAATTGCTTATTTATTTGACGGTGTAGCAGCAATAGAAAAGCATCACGAGGAAAGATACTTGGCGCTGTTAAATAATATTGAATCAGGCAAAGTATTCAAAAGAGAAGGCGAAGTTGTATGGCAATGCGATAACTGCGGTCATATTCATGTTGGTGCTCAAGCTCCTGCAATTTGCCCCGTATGCGATCACCCTCAGGCACATTTTCAATTATATACAAAACCATATTAAAAAAATCAAAAATTGCCATGGCACCGGCAATTTTTTTGTATACCATAACCCCATTTTTTCAGGCGGTTTTTCCTGAAAAAATGGTTGGCAGGTCAACGGCAAACAAATTTGCTGTATTCCTCTGCGTGTTTAATTTTTTTGCACTTAATTGTTTATTAATTAGTAAATCTGTGGTATTATATTATAAATTAATACGACAGGAGAATAATTATGGCAAACCTTTGGAGCGGAAGATTTGAAAAATCCATGGATGAAATAGTTGAAGAATTTAATGCTTCAATATTTTTCGACAAAAGATTGTATGATTGTGATATAGCGGGAAGTATTGCCCATATTACCATGCTATGTCAGCAGGGAATAGTAAATGAAGAAGAAAAAGAAAAGATAATCCGGGAGCTTCAAATAATTAAACAGCAAATTGAAAATAATGAAATAGTATTTAATGCTCAAAATGAAGACATTCATATGGCAATAGAAGGAATTTTAATCGAAAGATTGGGGGATACGGGCAAAAAACTGCATACAGCCAGAAGCAGAAATGATCAGGTGGCGGTTGATACAAGGCTGTATGTAAAAAAAGAAATAAAGGAAATAATGGAAAACTTAAGACATTTGGAATATGTTCTACTTGACAAGGCAGAGAAATATTATGACAAGCTTATGGTAGGCTTCACTCATATGCAGCATGCTCAGCCTGTAACTGTGGGATTTCATCTTATGGCATATTTCCAGATGTTTAAACGTGATATAGAAAGATTTCGGGATTGCCTTGAAAGGACAGATTACAATCCCCTTGGCTCATGTGCCCTTGCTGGAACTACCATTCCCATAGACAGACACCTTACGGCAAAGCTTTTGGGATTTAAGAATGTTACGGAAAATGCCATGGACTCTGTAAGCGACAGAGATTATATTCTTGAATTTATTGGTTCTGCATCTATTTGTATGATGCATATCAGTCGTTTTGCCGAGGAATTCGTTTATTGGAACTCGCAGGAGTTCAGTTACATATCAATCGATGATTCTTTCTGTACCGGAAGCAGCATTATGCCTCAGAAAAAAAACCCGGACATGGCGGAACTGTTAAGAGGAAAGACCGGAAGAATCTACGGAAATTTAATTCAGCTTTTGACTGTTATGAAGGGAACTCCCTTAGCATATAACAAGGACTTTCAAGAAGATAAGGAAGGCTTGTTTGATACCTCCGATACTTTGAAAAAAAGCTTGTTAATTTTAGCAAAAATGATTGAAAAAACTGAGTTCAATATTGACAGCATCAAAAAACATTTCAAAAGCGGTTTTTTAAATGCCACCGATATTGCGGAACACTTTGTAAAAAACGATATACCATTCAGAGAAGCTCATGAATTGGTGGGTAAAATGGTTAAATACTGCGAATTAAACAATAAGGATTTTGATAAACTGACGGATGATGAATTAAAAAGCATTGACGGAAAATTAAGCTTAAGCCTGCTCCCTGACTTGACCATGGAAGGCTGTGTAAACGGGAGAGTTTCCTACGGAGGAACAGCACCCAAAGAAGTTCTGAGGCAGATAAATGAAGGAAAGAAATTTTTAGTTACAATTCACAGTTAGTAGTGGAAAATAATAAAAATATTCCACTCGCGGTTTCGGACACGAATAATTCTA
>DCDU01000029.1:4041-4196 GCA_002316585.1 Firmicutes bacterium UBA1047
CATTACATATTTTTATTATTTTCAAGAGACTGTGAGTGGTAACAATTTTAAATTTTAATAAATGGAGGTCTTATGGTAAAAGATAACTTAAACAATCATGAAGTGGTAAAACTTACTCAGGAACTTATCAGAATTCCCAGTCACAAATATGTTGA
>DCDU01000029.1:4403-9169 GCA_002316585.1 Firmicutes bacterium UBA1047
GTAGCGGAATTTATTTATGACTATTGCAAAAAAAATGGCTTGGAAGTTGAGTTTCAGAAGGTAGAAGGAAAAAGGCGAAATGTTATCGCAAAACTAAGGGGAAATGGAACCGGTAAAAGCTTAATTTTCAGCGGTCACACAGATACTGTGCCCCCCTATGAAATGACAATTGAACCCTTCAGCGGTGAAATAAAGGATGGCTATGTTTTGGGAAGAGGAGCCAATGATATGAAGGGTGCTGTGGCTTGTATGATTACAGCCATGATAAACATAAAAAACAAAGGTGAAGTTTTGGGCGGAGATATTATTTTAGCTGCCGCAGTGGGAGAAGAAGAAAAAAGTGACGGAACAGAGCATGTTGTAAAAAGCGGTATTACCGCAGATGGAGCAATTGTGGGAGAGCCATCAAATTACGGATATGCATTAGGACACAGAGGTTTGGAGTGGCTTGAAATAAGAATCGAAGGGAAAGTTGCTCACGGCGGAATTCCCGAATTAGGGATTAATGCCATTTCAAAAGCTGCAAAATTAATCAGAAAAATCGAAGAAGAGCTTATGCCTAAGCTTAAAGAAAGACAAAATGAATGGATGGGCCCCTCGGTGATGAATTTCGGTCTTATTAAGGGTGGTACTCAGCCAAGTTCTGTTGCAGACAGCTGCATAATTCAAATAGACCGAAGATATTTGCCTGAAGAAAATGTTAAAAGTGTAATTAAAGAATATCAGGATATAATAAATGAATTAAGGGAAGAGGATCCTGAATTTAAGGCTGAAATAGTCAGAATGGATTCGAATTTAATGGATGAATATGACCATGCTCCATTAATTGCACAGCCGAATTCTGAAATAGCCAAGACAGTTTACGGTGTTTTGAAAGATTTCAACAATAAAGAACCTAATATTGAAAAAAGAAGAGGCTGGACTGATGCGGGGGTTCTTTCAACCTACGGTAAAATACCGACCGTTGTAACGGGACCCGGGGACTTAAAATATTCACACGCCAAGGATGAAAAGATTCCTGTTGCGGATTTAGTTAATTATGTTGATATTTATGCTAAAATCGCTGAGGAATTTTGCAGGTAGAAGGGAGAGTCAGATGCTTGATATTAAAATTGTAAACGGTAAAATAATAGATGTTGAAAATAGAAAAATAATTGAAGGGGATATAGGCATCAAAGACGGAAAAATAACAGGCATAGGCTCCGTACCTGCCGAAGCAAAGGCTGTGATAGATGCGGCAGGAAAACATGTATCTCCCGGATTTATTGACATTCACATGCATGAGGAAGATTTTACCCTCACAAAGAAGGAAGAGTATGATATATCGGATACAATGCTTAACATGGGAGTTACCACCTGTGCGGTAGGCAACTGCGGCAACAACAGGCAGGGAATTGTCGAGCTGCATGATTTCATAAAAGAAAAAGGCAATCCCGTAAATTATCTGACATATATCGGGCATAATTTTTTGAGAGTTGAAGCAGGAAACAGTGATATATATAAAAAATCATCAAAGGAACAAATTGAAAAAATGCAGAAGTCAGTTTCGGAAGCAATTGATTTCGGGGCTGTGGGGGTATCCTACGGATTAGAATACTGTCCGGGAATAGATACTGAGGAAGCGATTGCAATAACTAAGGAAATTCGGGGAAGAGATGATTTGCTCTTGGCTGCTCACTACAGAAAGGATGCGATACATGCCTTAGATTCCATAGATGAAATGGCGCATATAGGAAAAGAAACTAAAATTCCGTTCCAAATATCGCACTTATCAAGCTGCAGCGCTTTTGGAAATATGACCGAAGCATTAGAGCTTATACAAAAACTGGCAGACAGCGGTATAGATTTGATGGTGGATGCTTATCCTTATGATGCTTTCAGCACATTCATAGGCTCGGCCGTATTTGATGACGGATGCCTCGAAACATGGAATAAAAGCTATGATGCAATAATGCTTACAGAGGAGCCTTTCAAGGGTATGTACTGTGACAAAGAATTGTTCGAAAAGGCACGTAAAGATTATCCTAAAATGTTGGCGGTTGCTTATGTAATGAATGAAGAAGAGATAATAGAAGCTTTAAACCATCCACTAGTGATGGCAGCCAGCGATGGTATTTACAGAAACCATTCCGGTCACCCGAGAGGAGCTGGAACATTCCCAAGGGTTATAGGACGTTTTGTAAGAGATATGAAGGTTATGGAGTTTTTTGACGCTATTTATAAAATGACATATATGCCTGCAAAGAGATTAAAATTAAAAAATAAGGGAATATTAAAATCTGGGTATGATGCTGATATTACTATTTTTGATTATGATACCATAATAGACAAAGCAACATTCCGGGATCCGCAGGTAAGACCTGAAGGAATAGATTATGTAATAGTGGACGGTAAGATTGCAATCGAAAAAGGTAAAACATCCTGCAATACATTGGGGAAATTCTACAAAAGAGGCGAAGCTTGAGATATAAAAACGTTGCATATGGTATAAAGATATGTTAATATAATTAATAATTTATGTTTAATTATTAAAAAAATAGGAGGATTTATGGAAGGAAAAAGGAACAAATTCAAAGTACCGCACACCTATGTAATTTTGTTTGTAATGATTATCATTATGGCACTTTTAACTTATGTAATTCCTGCAGGGCAATATCAAAAAGTTTTGGGCCCTGAGGACAGAATGATTGTTGACCCGAACTCATATGCGCATGTGGATGCAAACCCTGCAAAACCTTTTGATATATTAAAAGCGTTTCCTAAAGGGCTTGCCGCGGCACAAAATATTGTATTCTTTATATTTATAGTGGGAGGCTCTTTTAACATCGTTAACCAGACGGGGGCCATAGAAGCGGGAATAGGCAAAATTGCATTAGGCCTTAAGGGTAAAGAAACGCTGATGATTCCTATAATAGTATTTATATTTTCACTTGGCGGCGCTACCATAGGAATGGCTGAGGAGGCAATTGTATTCGTACCCATAGGAATCGCTTTGTCGAGAGCCTTAGGATATGATGCGGTTACAGGCATGGCGATAGTTTCTTTGGGAGCAGCGGCAGGATTTACTTCAGGCTTCATGAATCCCTTTACTGTTGGAGTTGCTCAGGGGATAGCTGATGTTCCTTTATTCACAGGTATAGTATTAAGACTTATAATCTGGGTTTGTACATTAGCATTGGTAATCACTTATATTTTCAGATATGCAAACAAGGTTAAAGCCGATGTTAAGAACAGTATCGTATATGAGCTTGAAATGCAGGAAAAAGGTATGGCGATTGATTTAAGCAATGTAAGAAAGATGACTAACAGGGACACTATGGTGCTTCTGATTTTCGCTGCCGGAATGGGTGTATTAATATTCGGGGTATTTAAATTCGGCTGGTACATTACCGAAATTGCCGCAATATTCTTAGCAATAGGCATATTCTCCGGTATTGCATCAGGCATGAACGTAGATGATATTGCAAAAAACTTCATAACAGGTGCCAAGGACATGACAACGGGAGCATTGGTTGTCGGTTTGGCAAGAGGAATACTGATAGTAATGGAAGGAAGCTTGATAATCGATACAATAGTGTACGGTCTTGCAGCTGCAATTTCCGCACTTCCAAAAGCCATAAGTGCTATAGGAATGCTTCTTGTTCAGTCCTTCTTAAACTTAATAATACCTTCAGGCTCGGGTCTTGCAGCTACAACAATGCCTATTATGGCTCCTCTTTCGGATGTTATCGGAGTTACAAGACAGACGGCAGTTCTTGCATATCAGTTCGGTGATGGTATCACTAACTCATTGGTACCTACTTCGGGAGTATTGCTGGCTAACCTGTCAATTGCAAAGATAAAATATGAAGAATGGGTTAAATTTGTAGGTCCATTGATGCTTTTGTGGACACTTTTAGGATGTATATTCATGGTAATAGCAGTAGTGATTAATTACGGACCATTCTAAGAAAAAGCTTTCGATAAATGATTATCGTTATTCCGAACTGCAGTGCAAAATCTCTATGATATTGAAATAATGAGATTCTTTGGGCTTGCGTTTCAAGAATAACATAAATGCTCCTCAATTTGAGGAGCATTATTATATATAAGGCATGGGGACACACCAATATGGAGGTAAAATTGGACAGAATCAGATGTGAGAAATTAAAAGAAAAAATAATGAGTTCAGAAGAAGCAGCGAAATTGATTAACGATGGTGATTTTGTCGGAACTTCGGGATTTACCCCTGCAGGCTATCCAAAGGCAGTTCCTATGGCTTTGGCGAAAAGAGCTGATAAGGGCGAAAAAATCCAAATTGATTTAATGACCGGCGCTTCAGTAGGTCCTGAGCTTGACGGCTTATTGTCGGAAAGGGGAATTATAAAAAGGAGATACCCCTATCAAACTAATTCCATACTTAGAAATGCAATAAACAATGGCAATGTAAAATATAATGACATGCATCTAAGCCATTCAGCTCAATATCTTAAATACGGATTTTTAGGGACTATGGATGCAGCTATAATCGAAGCCGTCGCCATAACAGAGGACGGGGGAATAGTACCGTCTACTTCCGTAGGCAATTCCAATATTTTCGTTGAGTGCGCGAAAAAGATAATAGTGGAAATAAATACATCACAGCCTGTGGAATTAGAAGGAGTTCATGACATTTACTCCCCCGTAAATCCTCCCGGCAGGGAGTCAATCAATATTAATAAAACCTCGGACAGAATCGGAACGTCATATATTCCTTGTGACATAGATAAAATAGCCGCAATTGTTAT
>DCDU01000029.1:9437-9706 GCA_002316585.1 Firmicutes bacterium UBA1047
AATCTGCTTCCTCTTCAATCAGGCGTAGGAAGCGTTGCAAATGCGGTGTTAGGTGGACTATGTAATTCAAAATTCACAAATCTTGATGTATATTCCGAAGTTTTGCAGGATTCGGTGTTAGATTTGATGGATTGCGGAAAAATCAGAACGGCATCCGCAACCTCCCTTACTGTTTCTCCCGAAAGAATAAATGATTTTAAAGCAAATTTTTATAGATATAAAAGCCATATAATTTTAAGACCCGAGGAAATAAGCAACAATCCGGAGGT
>DCDU01000181.1:0-2031 GCA_002316585.1 Firmicutes bacterium UBA1047
TATTAAGACGTGCCATGGGCAAGAAAAAAATGGATGTGATGCTTAAAGAAAGGCAAAACTTTATTTACGGGAAAGTTGCGGAAAACGGTGAAACTGAAATATCGGGAGCAGTAAATAACGGTGTTGATGAAAAAACGGCCAATGAAATATATGATTTAATGGTTGAGTTTGCCAAGTATGCATTTCCCAAGGCTCATTCGGTAGCTTATGCCGCCCTTGCATACGAAACAGCCTGGCTTAAACATTATTATCCCGTTGAATTTATGGCAGCCCTGATTTCAAGCATTATGGGAAGCTCCGGCACAGTTTCACGTTACATAAGAGAATGCAAAAGACTTGGGATAGAAATACTGCCTCCTGATATAAATGAAAGTATGGGCAAGTTTACGGTGGAAAACGGAAAAATCCGCTTTGGTCTTGCTGCCGTAAAAAATGTAGGAGCAAATGTTATTCAAGACATAGTAAATGTCAGGGAGAAAAAGGGAAAATTCATCAGCTTCGCTGATTTTTGCACAAAGGTTGACCCGGCGGTTTTAAACAAAAGACAAATTGAATCATTGATAAAATGCGGCGCCTTTGACTTTTTAAAGGCAAAGCGGTCACAGCTTATGGAAATTTATGAAAAAACAATCGATTCAATCCTAAGCCAAAAGAAAAGAAACATTGAAGGTCAATTTTCACTTTTTGATTCATTATCACCGGATGATACAACCGTAGATGAAGAAATGCCTGACTTGCCTGAGTATAGCGAAAAGGCAATTCTATCCATGGAAAAAGAAATGGTCGGGATTTATTTAAGCGGTCATCCTCTATCTGAATATGAGAAAGTATTGGAAAAACACGCTACCGCAAATACAGGCGAAATTTCGGAAATAAAGGACGGGCATGAAGAAACAGAACTATACGACGGAAGCAGAATTGTTTTAGGCGGAATAATCATAAAAAAACAGAATAAAATAACAAAAAACAATAACATGATGGCATTTATTACATTGGAAGACTTCTACGGCACTGTGGAAGGGATAGTTTTTCCTAAAATTTACGATAAATGCAAAGATATTTTATATGAAGACAATATAGTATTGGTTGAAGGTTCCATAGATGCATCCGAAGAAGAAGCACCAAAGCTTATTATAAATAAAGTGACTGAGTTGAAAAAGGAGCATGAGAATCAATCAAAACAAAGAAAACTGTACATTAAGGTAAAGAATCTTGAAAACTATAAAAATATCAAAAAAGAATTATTCAATATTATTTGCAGACATAAGGGAGGAGATTCTGTTATAATTTATAATGAAAAAGATAAGGCAAATATGGTTTTACCTGAAAAAAGCTGGGTAAATACAGAAGATGATAAATTAATAATTAGCTTAAAAGGATTGCTTGGAGAAAAAAACATTGCAATTAAATAATATAGTTTGACCGGAGGAGAGATATGAGAAATATAGGAGTTCTTACCAGCGGCGGAGATGCACCGGGCATGAATGCAGCCATAAGAGCAGTTGTAAGATACGGTATATACAATAATATAAATATTGTGGGAATATACAACGGCTTTCAGGGATTGGTGGAAGGAGACCACACGGAAATGAACCTTTCATCTGTTGCTGATATCATTCACAGAGGAGGAACTGTCCTTGGGAGTGCAAGAAGCAAAGAATTTATGGAAGAAGAGGGCTTTAACAAAGCTTTAAAAAATATAAAATATTTAGGTATAGAAGGATTGGTAATAATCGGCGGAAACGGTTCCTTTAAAGGGGCATTGAGGCTTGAAAAAGCAGGAATTCCTACTGCCTGCATTCCGGGAACCATAGACAACGACCTGCCATATACAAAGTATACCTTGGGATTTTTCACGGCTCTTACAACAGTATTGGAATCAGTTGAAAAAATCAGAGATACATCCTCTTCTCACAATCGCTCAAATGTTATTGAGGTTATGGGGAGAGATTGCGGTGATATTGCACTTTATGCAGGGCTTGCAGGAGGCGCCGAAATGGTTATTATCCCTGAAATTGAATATAATATAGA
>DCDU01000181.1:2223-5576 GCA_002316585.1 Firmicutes bacterium UBA1047
AAACACAGCATTATTATCCTTGCTGAAGGAGCTGGAGATGCAAAAGAAATATCCGAGCAAATAGAAAATAAAACAGGAATAATCACAAGATATTCCGTCTTAGGATACACGCAAAGAGGGGGAGCTCCCTCTGCTTATGACAGGTTGATAGGAAGCCAGATGGGAGCCACGGCAGTGAAACTATTAAATAATTCCGCGAGAAAAAGAGTTATTGGTGTTAATAGCAGCGGGATTTTTGATATGGACCTTGAAGAAGCCATTTCAATAAAAAAAATATTTGATGAAACTACATATGAATTGACAAAAATATTATCGATTTGAAGGAAAGGGGACACACCTCTTATAGTGGGAGAGCCTTTGTAGATCGAGGAATGTCCCCGAATTGTGTAGAGGTACTGGATTGTTAAAACAAGGAGATGAAGATTAATGTTAAATATGCGTAAGACAAAAATAATTTGTACCATCGGTCCTTCATCACAGGATGAAGGAATATTCAAGGAGTTGGTTTTAGGGGGATTAAACGTTGCAAGACTGAACTTTTCTCACGGAACCCATGAAGAACATAAAGAAAAAATAGATACCATAAAGAAAGTAAGAGAAGCACTTAATGCTTCAATAGCTATAATGCTTGATACAAAAGGACCGGAAATACGGCTGTGGGACTTTGAAAATGGTCAGGCAGAATTAATCAGCGGTCATGAATTCACGCTTACATCAAGGGATGTTTTAGGAAATGAAAAAATAGCCGGCGTTACCTATGAACAATTTGCCAAAGATATCAAAACAGGCGATATAATACTTATAGACGACGGACTAATCAGTTTGGAAGTTATTGAAATCATAGATGAAACAGATATAAAGTGCATTGTAACAAATGGAGGAACAATAAAAAATAAAAAAGGAATCAATGTTCCAAATGTAAGCATAAATTTGCCGGCACTTACAGACAGAGATATAAACGATATAAAATTCGGAATAGTACAGGGAATTGATTATATTGCAGCATCATTTATAAGAAAGGCGGAAGATGTAATCAGTATAAGAAGAATACTTGAAGAAGAAGATGCGGGACATATTATGATTATTTCTAAAATCGAAAACAGGCAGGGTGTTGAAAATATTGATGAAATAATTGAAGTGTCTGACGGAATAATGGTTGCAAGAGGAGATTTAGGCGTGGAAATTCCCGCGGAAGAGGTTCCTTTAGTGCAAAGAATGCTCATAAAAAAATGCAATGATGCAGGAAAACCTGTTATTACAGCAACACAAATGCTTGATTCAATGATAAGAAACCCGAGACCTACCAGAGCGGAAGTATCCGATGTTGCCACTGCAATATTCGAAGGTACCGATGCCATAATGCTTTCAGGAGAAACAGCCTCGGGCAGTTATCCGGTTGAAGCGGTAAAAACAATGGGAAGAATATCTCTTATGATTGAAAAGTCTTTGGATTACGAAGAAATGCTGGCAAGCAAGAGCAGCGGCTCTAATCACAGCATAACCGATTCCATAAGCTATGCAACCTGCAAATCCTGCTTAGATTTGAAAGCATCTGCAATAATATCAGCTACATCATCAGGTTATACTGCAGCGGCTGTTTCTAAATTCAGACCCGTTGCGCCTATAATTGCTGCTACTCAAAGCCAACAGGTTATGAGAAAGTTAGCGCTTTATTGGGGAGTTTATCCTATAGGAATTGAAAGACTCTACTCTACGGATGATATAATTGAAAAATCCGTTAACAAAGCATTGGAGTTGGGATATTTAGAAAACGGGGATTTAACAATAATAACAGCAGGAGTTCCAGTAGGAGTATCCGGCAGCACAAACTTATTAAAGGTGCACATTGTAAGCGAACTGCTGTATAAGAAAGTGGGAGTGGGCAAATCAACCATTTTTGGAAAAGCAGTAATAGCTAAAAATGAAAATGACTTAAGAGATAAATTTGATGACGGAGACATAATAGTAATGGCTTCGACCTATAAGGAAATTGTGGAATACATGGAGAGAGCCACAGCAATAATTGTTGAAGAAGGAGGTCTTACATCCCATGCAATAATTGCCGGACTCAACTTAGGTAAAGAAGTTGTCGTAGGAGCGGAAGACTGTACCAAAATTATTAAAGACGGTGAGTTTTTAACAGTTAACGGTAAACTTGGAGTAGTGTACAGGGGTCAGGCAAATATTATGTAACGGAGGAAACAACTATAGATAAGTATAAAAGCATTTTAAAAATATCACTTCCCATATTGATTGCATCACTGATTATTTTATTAATAGTGTTCAGTCCCGGTACGTACAGGTGGATTGTAAGTTCATTTAAGCCTGTAATATATGCATTGATAATTGCATATCTTTTGGATTCTTTAGTTATGCTTTTTATAAAGAGGCTTAAGGTAAACAGAATACAGGGGATACTTTTAGCGTGTCTGATTGTAATAGGATTATTGGGATTTTTAGTATATAAAATTCTGCCTCAGATTGTTGAAAATATCAGCAACATAATGTCGTTTATAATGTATGGAGATGTTGATATCGCACAAATAGTAACAGATTTAAGAAATAAGATAGACAACCGGTATGTTCAGTACATAACAGATTATATTTTGCAGGCAAGTGAATCTATAAGAGATATTATTAATAAACTTTTGATACATTTATATAATATGTTAATGTCGCTGATTTCAAACGTCGGCTCAAGCACACTAACGGTGGTTACAAGCTTCATCATAAATATTTATATGCTTTCAGAAAAAGAAGATATACTTGCTCGAGGCAGAAGATTTATTCATGCATATTATAATGATAAAAAAGCAAGACAAATACTTTCTATATTCAGCAAGGCAAACAAAATTTTTAAAAGCTTTCTAAACGGTAAACTACTGGATTCAGCAATAGTGGGAGTAATATGCGCCATAGCATTTACGGTGACCAAGGTTCCATATGCTCCGTTATTTGGGGGTATTATAGGATTTTTTAACATAATACCTTACTTTGGTCCCATAATCGGCTCTGTTCCTGTGGTGTTGGTATCATTCTTCATTGATCCGCCCAAAGCTCTAACAGCGTTAATAATAATTATTGTTATTCAGCAATTGGATGCAAATATTCTTGACCCAAGAATTGTGGGAGAAAATGTAGGGGTAAGTCCCTTCTGGATTATTACCAGTGTTACAGTAGGGGGAAATTTGTTTGGAATTCTTGGAATGGTTTTAGGAGTTCCTGTTGTAGTTCTTTTAAAAACAATCATAGAAGAATCAATAGAAATGCGTCTTTTAGAAAAGGGCAAAGCCAATATAGAAAAAAACAACCTTCGGAAATAACTAAAAGGGAGCCTATAAATAATTTTGTGT
>DCDU01000004.1 GCA_002316585.1 Firmicutes bacterium UBA1047
TTTTGTTAAAAATGCGGGAATTATAGTATGGTATGGCTTCTTGCTTGGTGCAAGTGCATTAACATGCTCAGGGTCTAAAGTAAAGTTGTGTCCTCTGTTATGCAGGGCGATTCCTGTACCGGGTACAACAAGTCCGGAGCCAAAGCCCATATAATTACTCTGAATAAAGGAAACCATATTTCCTTCGTCATCAGCAGTAGCCATGTAAACAGTTCCTCCCGTTGAAGGGTCTCCCGGCTCAGGCATTATTGCTGTGTCACCGATTAAGCTTCTTCTTTTTTGTGCATATTCTTCGGATAATAATTCTTCCACAGTAACTGCCATCATTCTTGGGTCGGCGATATGCTTTTGTCCGTCAACAAATGCCAATTTCATTGATTCTATCTGCTTGTGCAACGTATCAACCGTATCTCTTGCGCCAAACTCGAAACCCTTCGCGATATTTAATGCTATAAGGGCAACAATACCATGTCCATTCGGAGGTATTTCCCAAACATCATATCCTCTGTAGTTTACACTGATAGGATCAACCCATTCACATTCAAACTCCGCCAAGTCTTCTTTTCTGATGTAGCCGTTGTATTTTCTTGAAAAAGCAACTATTTTATCAGCTAAATCACCCTTGTAAAATGATTCCGCATTTGTTCTTGCAATTTCCTTTAAGGTTTCGGCGTGGTCAGGTGATTTCCAAACCTCACCTGCCTTTGGAGCTCTTCCTGAAGGAGCAAATGTTTTAAACCAATTATCAAACTCTTCACCAACAAAGTTATCCTTAAATACCTTGTATGCATTTCCCCATAGTTTAGCAACATTAGGAGTAAGTACATATCCTTCGGAAGCATATCTTATTGCAGGTTCCAAAACTTCAGTAAGAGGCAATTTTCCAAAACGTTTAGATAGCTCCGCCCATGCTGCCGGTGCTCCCGGTACCGTAACAGGAATAAATCCATACTTTGGTATTTCTTCTACTCCTCTTTCCTTTAAGCTTTCAATGGAAATTGTTTTTGGAGATTTTCCGCTTGAATTCAATCCATATAGTTTGTCTTTAACCCATACCAATGCAAAGCTGTCTCCGCCTATTCCATTTGAGGTAGGTTCTACAACGGTTAATGTAGCCGCGGTAGCTATTGCGGCATCTATTGCATTTCCTCCCTTTTTGAGAATATCCAAACCTGCTTGTGCAGCCATTGGCTGACCTGTAGCAACCATGCCTTTCTTGGAGTATACTACATTTCTTCTGGATGAATATCCATAAACACTTGAATCAAAATTCATAAAAACTCCTCCTTAAATCTTTTTTTATAAGAAATCTACCAGTAATCCGGCAATAATAATAGATACCGATGTTACCGACACAAATCCCGCCACAACGTATGCCGGCATTATCCTGCTGAGCACATGTTCCTTTTCTTCCGGTGTCTGAGCAACTGCAGTTGCAATTTCATTTGCAATCAGATAAGTTGCAGGGAAGCCTAAAAGCTGAGCCATTGCTATACCTACAGACAAATCCCTTGAGCCGCATATTTTCCAAGTTGGAAGGAAGTACATAAATATATATATACCTATCATGCAAGCCGCAAAAACTACAACTGTTTGCCAGCTCAGGGATGCCAAATCGGCTAATGATATTTTAGCTATGGATGGAATTATGCTTGCAAATATTGCCATTTGAAGCAGACCGGATGCTTTGCCCTTTTCCAATATATTGGCAGGAATCAAACCTATGCCGCCTACAACGGCTCCCAATATTAAAGCCCATATGGAGTAGTTTATTGGAGTTACTGTTCCAAGTAATTGTGAAAACCATGCAAATAAACCGGATACTCCCAAGCATACAAAGTCTGTAAAGTATTTTTCATATTTTTTATAGAATAATACCTTTGAATCATCTGTCTTGTCTTCTTTAGACTTATTACCCGCAGCGATGGCTGCTTTTCCTGCACGAAATTCTACCAACATTTTTTCTGCTTCCCTTAATCCGTGGAAGGATGCAGGCGGAGTTCCTACAAACTTTTGTACCGCATAAACTATAGTTCCCAAAGCGGCAGCCAATGTCAGACCCTTTGCCATTGCGGCTTCAGTCATAATTTGAGTAGCTATAAGGCCGCCGTTAATTATGGGAATACTTACAATTGCAGCTTCCTTTCCGATTATAGGTGTTACCGCAAAAAGTGATATAACAGCAACTACCATTGCAACCATAGATACTACAACAGTTCTCCATTCTTCAATCAACTGTCTAAAGTTAATTTTTGTTCCCATATGGAATACTATATAGGTAGAAGCCCATTTGGATATTTGTGTAAGACCGGCTTGCTCAATAATATCCGCCGGAAGTACACCGGTTAAAAAACCAACCAAGAATAACATCAGAGCTACAAATACCGAAGACATCTTAGCCTTTGTGTAAACACCCAACAAATCACCTATGGCAAATAATGCCAAGCATACAAATAAATAAAAGAAACTCATAAAAAACCTCCCTGTTTAAATTTAAAATTGCAAATCCAACCTATAACTATAAGTAATACAATTAGGAAGCGGATCGCTTTTTATTACATATGTTCATGCAAGCATCATGCCAATCTCTTATTTTTATAAATATATCTCAAGAAGTATATTTATTTTGATTTTACTTTCATTAAACATATTCTTCAGCATATTTTTTTGAATTATTATATAAATAAAAACAATAAGTAAAATTTACTAAAAAATATCGGGATGAAAATAATACAATAAAAGTTTAGTGGGTTGAAAAGGCTCCCAGAAAACATACTAAAATTCAGTTTTTACTTGAATCAAAGCAAGTTTATATGTATAATATATTAATGTGTCTAATATTAAATATAATGTTCAAAAGATGTGTCAATATACTAATTTTAAAACATACTTCAGCCATATATGGTAGAAAAGACAATGATGAAAGCGGTGAAATGAATGAAGAAGGTTGCTGTGGTGACTGTTAGGAATGAAATGAAAAAAATGTATTACGAAGAATTAAACAGTATATTTTACGATTACCTTGAAATTATGCCTTATAGCATCGAAACCGACCAAAGATACAATACGAATTCTGATTATCTGAAATTTGCTGATGTAATTTTACTGACAAATCCTAATATATTTTCCCTTATAAAAAACTTAGTGAGCGAAAAACACAAGATACTGTATTTAGATTATGGATTTTTAAAAAATAAAATTGAATCATTACAGCATTATCCGGACAATACGAAGGCATTAGTTTGTTTTAACTTTTACGAGGTTTCCGTTAAGGCGATTGCAACAATTTATGAAATGGGTGCTACAAACCTTTCTTTAACAGCATATAACCCGGATTCTCCGATTTTAAACGAAAAGTTTGATTTAGCAATTGTAGGCGAAAGTTCCGCGCTTGTGCCGGATAATATGGAGACAATAATAAGCTTAGGCAGGAGAAAGGTAAGTTTTAAAACACTTATGGATTTGGCCGTTACAACAAATACATTAAATGATATAGTAGAAAACCGAATATTGAAGTATTCATTAGATATCGCAGATTCAAACAATTTCTTTGACAATATGCTGTCATCTACATCATTGGCAAAGGTTCAGCTAAATACTGTAATGGACTTTATTGATTATTCAATCATAATACTAAATAATAACCATAAAATATTAAACTATAATAAAAATTTATTAAGAATGTTTAGTTTAAAAGATTCATTATTAAATAAAAGCATCGCAGAAATTCCCGAGATTAGCCAGTTAGCCGAATATATAGACTATAAAAACGTAGTCAATAAATTAATTGTATTGAATGATCAAAAGAGGATACTTATTACGGTTCGGGCATTAAAGGATACGGTATTAAAAGCGTATTCATATTTGATATTAATGAGAGATGTTACCGATGTCATGAAATTGGAAGGTACCTTAAAAAAGCAGATGGAGAAAAGGGGTTATATTACTAAATATAATTTTTCCAATATATACGGCAAAGGAAGAGAGATAAAAGACTGTGTTGAGAAAGCAAAGATATTGGGTAATTTGGACAAGAATGTTCTTATAGTAGGAGAAAGCGGAACAGGCAAAGAGCTTTTCGCCCATTCTATGCATGATTATTCTCCAAGAAAAAATTATCCGTTCATTGGGATAAATTGTGCTGTTCTGCCTTCAACATTGCTGGAATCCGAACTCTTCGGATACGAAGAGGGCACATTCACCGGTGCAAAGAAGGGCGGGAAAAGGGGACTTTTTGAATTAGCCAACAATGGAACTCTTTTCTTGGACGAAATTGGCGATATGACTATAGAGACGCAGACTAAAATGTTAAGAGTTCTTGAAGAGAAAGAGTTTATGAGACTGGGCAGCAGTGAAATTATTTCAATAAATGTAAGAATTATGGCTGCAACAAACAAAGATTTAAGGGAATTAATCAATGAGGGATTATTCAGATTGGATTTATATTATAGATTGAATACCTATATGCTCAAAATTCCACCCTTGAGAAAGAGAAAAGGTGATATAGAATATCTTATTAAGCTGTTTATTGAGGAGGAAAGTAAAACTCCCGTCAGCATTGATGAAAATGTTATAAATTTTCTTGTAAACTGCAATTGGTATGGAAATGTAAGAGAATTGAAAAATTGTATTGAGTATATGGTTAATATATCCAAGGGCTCGATAAAAATGAGTCATATTCCTGATTATATAATGGAAGAACACAGAGAGATGAATAATAACATCTTAGTATCCCAGCGAGATATATTGTATGAGTTGAATGGTATGGAAAAGGATATAGCTTTTATCATAATGAGTGAAATATACAATACAAACTGCGGACGAAGAAAAATATATGAAATATTGCACAAGACATATCCAAATCTTTCGGAGTATAAACTGCGAATGATTATCAATATTTTAGTTGAAAAGAGTTTAGTAAAGCTGGGAACCGGCAGTAAAGGCATGAGCTTAACAAATGCAGGATTAAAATATATTGAAGCGACAGACGCAGGAGCTCCTCCCAACGCATTTCGCATATAAAACACGGGCGTTAAC
>DCDU01000053.1:0-6456 GCA_002316585.1 Firmicutes bacterium UBA1047
GTTTGGGTACCATTGGAATTTAACTTTATACCAATCTTGAGGTGTAAAACCGGGTTTGGGGTCAAAATCGAACCGTGCACCATGATCAAGAGCCAGCCAGTCGAATGCCGGGCCGGAATTTTCAAAGTAAAGATCCAACATTTCTTTCTTGCTGTCTCCCTCTGTATAGTCTGTCCATGCTTTGTACATGGCATCTGCGTCGGTAAAATCTTCACCATTGTTGTATTTTTCCTGTACACGCGGAGGATTGATGGATTGTATTTCAGAGGTTAGGGCAGTAGTGCCGCCGTAACGTCCTTGCTTTTCAATAACTAATACATCCGCACCTTCCTCTGCCGCACGAAGAGCAGTATACGTGCCGCTGCCGCCCATGCCTATTACCAATACCTGCGTTTTAAGTTCCTTGCTGCCGCCGCTTTTTTCATTTGTTTTTTTGAATATATCGATGGCGGATTCTTCACTGCCGGCCTCTGCAAGTGCCTGCTTGATACAGTTTTCAATAGCAAGACGGGCTGCATTGCTGGTAACTGTTGCACCGGTGACCATGTCTACATTGATAGACTGGCTTTCAAGTATCCGCGGGAACATAGCTGCTGCCACAGCGTCAATCATGGAAGCCGTGCTTCCGGATTCTTCGTCAAACGCTATGGATTCTATTTCATTTTCAGACACTTTTACTTCAAGTATATCGGGCCACGACATGCTGAAACCATAGACTTCCGCAGTGTATGTTCCCGGAGCCATCATAGCCTTGGGGTTGCTTTCCGTGTCATTACCGGCTGATGGCGGTGTTTCATTTTGCTGCGTACACCCTGCTGCCATGCTCATTATCATAATTAAGCAAAGAAGCAAACTTAATTTTCTTTTCATACTATTACTCCTCCTGTTTTTAATTTGAATGACCGACGGTCAATGAGATGATAATATAATAACATTTTGATAATTTAATGTCAAGCCATATCTAAAGCACCGGAGAATCTTTTTTTGAATTAAAATAAACATGAATAATTGAGCACAAGATATTTTCTTGTGCTTAAATTTTTTATTAAACGCACATTTATATGTTATTATACGTTATATATATTGGGGACATTCTTTTTACCCTCAAAGACTATCCTTAAGGAATAAAGGTGTGTCCCTTTACTGCTTAAAGGAGGTTTCTTATGTCTGTAAGTATACAAGACCAATATGACAAAATATACAGATACTGTTATTTTAAGGTAAACAATAAAGAAACAGCGGAAGATTTGACACGGGAATAATTTAAAAGGAAAGCTAAAATCAGTCTTTGAAGCACCGGTACCGGCAAGAAAGAATATTTTTTTAAGCCAAATTGATTATCCCAAGGCAAGCCGTCTTGATTTCATTAAATCACAGGCAGGCTATATCAGGAAGCACGTATGGATTTTATCCCTGTTATTGTTTATAGGTACACTCACCGGAATATATTATTATGAAGTATCTGCCTCCGTTATCTGGGTTGTATCGTCTGTTTTTCCCTTTATTTCATTAGTAAGCATGAGTGAAATTCTGAGAAGCACTACCTATAACATGGATGAGCTTGAAATGAGCTGCAAGCACAATTTCTTGGAAATCAGCCTCATTCGCCTGGAGATATTGGGAATAGCCAATTTTGCCGTTTTAATCAGCATCTTAATTTTGTTAATGGGAAAAACCGATTTTGGATTTTTCAGATTGGGAATATATTTGATAACGCCGTATTTGCTGAATTGTTATGGCTCAATATTTGTTATCAATCGCTTAAAAAGCAGGGAAACAATTTATGTTTGCGGTGTTGTTACAGCTGCTGTCAGCGTGTTAAATGCATTGTCTGCAATACAAATAAATGATATTTATACAGATAAATATTGCTCATTCTGGATTGCCGCATTTATTATTTTAGCGGTATTAAGCTGTAAGGAGATTATGGAACTAATTAGGAAAATGGAGGAATTGAAATGGAACTCATCGTTGACCGCTTAACAAAGCAATATAAGAATAAGATTGCCGTTGACCGTATTTCTTTAACATTGAATAACGGTGTTTATGGATTATTGGGTGCGAACGGCTCTGGAAAAACTACATTGATGCGGATGTTATGCGGTGTTTTAAAACCTACAAGCGGAGAGGTAAAGTTTAACGGCATTGATGTAAGCGAGGAAGAATACAGGGATGCATTAGGCTATTTACCTCAGGATTTCGGATATTATCCAGAATTTACCGCATATGATTTTTTATTATACATGGCAAGCTTAAAGGGGCTTACGAAGCAGCGGGCAAAGGAAAAGTCAAAGGAGCTCTTGGAGCTTGTGTCTCTTTCCGATGTAGCAAAAAAGAAAATCAAAACATTTTCAGGCGGAATGAAGCAGCGTTTAGGAATTGCACAGGCAATTTTAAATAATCCTAAAATTTTAATTTTGGATGAGCCGACAGCACGACTTGACCCAAAGGAGCGGGTGCGTTTCAGAAATTTAATTTCTCAATTAGGTAAGGAAAAAATTGTGCTGCTGTCTACCCATATTGTTTCGGATGTTGAATATATAGCCTCTGCAATTTTGATTATGAAAGACGGGCAAATTATGCATAAGGGAAGCTTAGGAGAAATTATCAGTGTAATAGAGGGAAAGGTGTTTGAATGTTCGGCAGACAGTAAAACAGCTCATAAGCTGATGGCTGATTATCCGATAATAAATATACGGGAAGAATCAGACAAAACATTTTTGCGTTTGGTGGCGGAAAAGCCTCCTTGTGAAACTGCAACTGTTGTTACGGCTCTATTAGAAGATTTATACCTGTATCTTATGTCACAACCATGGCATTTTTCGGGTGGGAAGGCGGCAATGCTCCTATTCAGTTTTTCCTGCCGATTTCAATACGCCCGCTCCCTTTGCATACAAAAGCTTTAAAAATCATAATTGAGAATAAGGCTGCATAATCCCCTCAAGCAACAGCTTGTAATGCTCAATCGCCTGCTCCTTCAAGTCAAAGTCGGGATATCGGATACACCATTCGTAGCTGATACCCCGAATTGCCGTTACAAAGTGCTTGGACAGGATATCCGGAGGTATGGAGCATTTGAATTCACCGTTCTGAATCCCTTTTTCCAATATTCGGCAAAGCAGTGAATAAAGCTCCCTTCCGTAGCACTTAACCGCATCGGTGCCTATAGCTCCCGCCAACAGCATCTGATAAACCTTTTTCATATTTTCGTATCCGATTGTGTCCGTAAGCTCATTTGCTATTTTTTCAATCAGTGCAAGAAGCACCTGTGAAGCGGGCATGTGAGACGGAAGTGTTTCCAAAAAGGCTTTATAGTCCGTATCGGCACGTGCTGCGTAATCGGCAATCAAAAGGGCTATCAGAGCATCCTTGGACTCAAAATGCACATAAAACCCACCCTTGGTGATGCCCGCCTCATCGGTAATGTCCTCCACGCTGACGTCGTTAAAATCGTGCTCTGCAAACAGCTTCTCCGCAATTTCATATAGTCTTTTTTTGGTTTCGGTGCCCTGCACCTTTCTCTTGTCAGGTTTTTTCTCTCTCATGCTCATTCTCCTCTATTGCATTTTTTGAAAATATACATTATAATAAACAAGGTAAGTAACCTCGTTTACTAAAGCTGATTACCTTAATTATAGTATAGTACATATTAGCCGAAAATTCAAGCGATATGACAAAACAGCCACATTCATTTGAATTTTGCCTGACAGTGGTATGATTTGTAAATTCAATATGAGTTTTCAGGATGTGAAATGGAGGAAACAGTATGAGAAGAAACAAAACGATTCAAAAGATTACGGCTGTTATGCTGTCTGTCATAATGTCTGTAAGCATGATGCCTGTTACGGCAATGGCAGAGCAGCTTGAAACGGAAAGCGGCATGATACGAAATGAAGAGTTTTCTTTTTCGGGGAATGATGAGCTGCTCGGGTCTTCTGCCGCCGCTAAATTTGTTCTTAAAAATCTTGCGTCAGGTGCATTGACATCCTTGGGTAACTATGGAATGGATAAGGCGTTGGAGGAAATGTTCGGCGACGAAACCGGCAGCGTAATCCTTGCCTTTGATGAAATCAAGGATGAAATTCGGGGACTCAAAGCGGAAATTGAAAACCTGAGCGCCAAGCTGGACCTTGCTGCACTGAGAAATGACTTGAATTCGTATGCTGCATTTATTAACAGCTATGTGGGCGTGTACGAAAAATTCTGCATAAGCCGTAGCGATTATGCAGACGATGCCGAGCAGACAAGCATCTTCCTGAATAATCTTTACCATGCCAAGGACCTGAATTATTTTGTGGATGGCAAAAGCGTCATCAACGCCACAATAGCCTTGGGAAACAATCTGACCGGAGCTTTTTCAGGAGGCTACAATATATTTGGAGCATTTGACAAGCTTGACAGGTTTACGAACCGATGGGAGCATCAAGGCTATGAGCAAAGGAAGGCATTCAGGGACAGCGCCGTATATACCTATGCAATGTTTTCATCCATGAGCCAGCTTGCCTGCCGGGCTGTGATAAATAAAAACTCAGGAGACGATGCCGTTTCAAGGAATATTCGGATTGAAGCAAGCGGATGGCTTAAGCTGCTGCAGGGTAATGCCGTAAATGTCAGTGAAATGAATGAGAGATGCGCCGTTAAGGAGCATCCGGAGCTGCGTATCTACCGCGACACAAAAAAGGGAACCGACCTGTATGTGTTCCGCAAAAATGTGGAGGCAAGTTTTGCATACACTGAAAAACATCCGGAATGGAATACATACGTAAAAAATGTAAACAAGCTTGCCGCAAAAGAGTTTTTATATCCAATGTCAAAAACCGATAGATATAATTTTGAGGCCGGTGATTACGGCTATACGTATTATTCTCAGCAGCCCTCTGTAACCATATATCAAAAAATTTATAATGATTACAAATCGGACAATGGAGGAAAGGCGGCAGATTTGTACAATATTTTTTTCAGCGAAAACAAAGGAGCATTTACCCATCCGTCCGGTTTGTCGGGAAGGGCAAAATTTGCGACACATGCCTATTCCATGAGAAGGGAGCCCTTTGCACCTATATGCTCATGGATAGCAAGTGTTGTGACAGATGTGGCACAGCCTGAACTGCGCCATTTGATTGTGGCGGAGTATAATCGGGACGGAAATATAACAAAAATACACGGAACATTAAATGAAATGTTCTACAGTCCTATTTACTATTACGGTGCCGTAGAGCAGGGCAAGCTTATGCTGCCGGAGGAGGAGCCGGCACCTCAGCCTGCGGATGAAATCAGGGGCATGGAAAGCTGTTACGAGCTGCCTCATGACGGGCAGGTTATCCTTTCGGCAGAGGAAAAATCAGGATATACCTGTCAGTGGTATGTGAATACGGGAGACGGCAACGGCTATCAGGAGCTTCCCGGTGAAACAGGCACAAGCTATACGATTCCTGAGCTTAAAGCCCATATGAACGGTTACCGGTATATTTGCGCATTTATTAAAGATACAAAAGCAGGTGGCTTTTCAGGCATTATGGGCGAAGCAGCAGGAGAATTTACTGTACCTGCGGATGTAACCTCCGGGTCAGCCATCGTCCTTGAGGATGAGCCGGCTGCGGAAGCATTTGTTTACACCGCCCCCGTGACACTCAGATTGGTCGGAGAGGGTATACCTGTTCCCGAAACAAGCCATGAGGTAGGAAGTGCAGAGGAGTTAAAAGCTGCTATGGAGAAGATAAGCGACGGAGATTGGGACGGTCATACCTTGAAGCTGACGGCATCTATACGATATCCGCAGCCGATTACTCTGCTTAACCGCTCCGCGGTCATTGACTTAAACGGATATCCGCTGACGGTAGAGCCGCCTGCATGGTCTGAGCCGAATGTAGACCCGATGGGCAGCTCTCCTCAGATTGCAGCCGTATATGTCGGTCATGACGGAGCTTTGACAATCACAGGCGAAACAGTAAACAGCAGCCGGCTGAATGTTTCGGCAGGTGAGGGCATAGCATACGGAATTTATACAACAGAAGAAAGCTCCGCACAGGTAAGCTCGGTTGTATTGAGCGGAGGAGGGACAGCCGTTTATGCGTCAAACAACGGTCATGTAATTATAAGGGGGGATTTAACGGCTGACGGGGAGCAGGCATTCGGTGCAAAGTGTTTAGATGGCGGAAGCATTGATGTAGGGGGTAATGTGACGGTATCGGGGGCATATTCTTACGGAGCATATGCGGCATCCTTCAATGGTGTTATATCCGACATCACAATCGGCGGAAACATTACGGCATACGGCACGAACAGCCGGGGAGCTTGCCTTGATACTGAGGCGGCAGCTCTTACCGTAAGGGGCAGCGTTACGGTGCATGAGGGCATTGCCGGAATATCCGCCGGTAAGGGTGAGGTTATTGTACATGGAAATATTACCGCACCGCACCATGCGGTAAGCGCTTGGGACGGAGCCTCCGTTCAAGT
>DCDU01000053.1:6597-8805 GCA_002316585.1 Firmicutes bacterium UBA1047
GGAGCCTCCGTTCAAGTGCGGGGAAATGCGGTTTCCGGCGGTAAGGACGCTGTGGCGGTATACTCCTCCGGGGCAAGACTGCATATAGGAGGAAATATAATTTCATCAGGTTCGGGAGGTACAGGAATTTCAGCAACGGCCTGGGAAGCTTCCGGGATGGCGGTTGGCGCTCAGGTTACGGTGGTTGGCAGCATCAGAGCCGCAGCTCCGCTACGTATAGGAGGGCTTCCGGCAGAGATGAGCGAGCATGTGGAATATCCCGCCAAGCAGGGCTATTATACGTTTACAGACGGAATAAATATTGTTTGGGCAAAGAAGCCCGCAGACAAAAATTCAGAGAAGAGAAAACCGGGCGGAGATTTCGCAGACACAGGAACAACGGAAATTGCGGTTGCGGAAACCAATCCTAATCTGAAGATAAAGGCTGTCTTATTTGTAACGGCAAATTCAGGAGTAAAAGGACTCGAAATGAACAGTGTGCTGTTATCTCTGCTCCTTGATTTGAATGCTCTTGAGACAATACAAAATCAAAGCGGAGACTACATCAGCATTACCTTGGCTCCGGTTAAGGGGTCTTCGGCAATGCTTCACCGCTGCATCAAGCTTACGGACGGCTTTCTTATCATATTCTCCTGTCCTTATGAATAAGATATACCTTGACAATAAATTTTTGGGAACTTTGGGGACGGACCTTGCATTTCAAGGTCCGTCCCCATAATTCCGTAATTCCGTCATTCCGTCATTCCCATAATTCCCCCATATATCAGAGGACACAGACCGCCGAATGTTTAATGATTTATTGGAATTCCACATAATAGAGCTGCCGAAGATACCGGATGATAGTGTGGAAGAGCTAAAAAATGTAGAATTGTTAAAATGGGTAAAATTTATAAATTCTGAAAGTAAGGAGGAAATGGAAATGCTTGCGAAACAGAATTCGGGAATAAGAGAAGCCTATAAGGAACTTGAATCCTTGGAAAATGACGAAGAAAGAAGAGCAATATATGAAGCAAGAGAAAAGGCTATAATGGACTATAGGGTGCAGCAGAGAGCCGCGAAGCAGGAAGGAAAAATAGAAACTGCCAAAAAGATGCTTGATAAGGGCTTGCCAATAGAATTAATCGAAGAAATTACAGAATTATCAAAAGAAGAAATTTTAAAATTAGGGGAAGAAACAGACTAATTACTCGAAATTGTTTTTAACAGCCTTTATAGGAGGAAAAAATGGCATTAAGGAGGCATCACTTTTTAATTCTCAAGATGAGATTGAATTTCAAATGAGCAACCCGGGGTATGAGCCATAAAAAATGGGCAGAAATTAAATTTTCTGCCCTATATACATAGCATGCTCTGAATAGCTTAATAATTCTTCTCTTTCACATAATTCCTCTGCAATCTCTACCCATTTATTTATTATTTCCGGGGGTTGATTGAGTATATTTAATTCGCATGGAGCAAGAATGCTTTCCTGACCGAAAAGATGCTTCTTATCAAGGTTAAACTTATCCATAAACGGGAGAATATCTTTTTGGTAAATAAAAAATGCTTTTGTAAATGCATCCCCGGCATAGGAATTTCCCTTTAAAACCGTATCAATAAAAATTTGCTCGCTTTCTGACAGCAACATTTCAGAAGCATTCTTCATATAATAAATCATTCCCGCAAACATAAGAATAAATGAAACATATATCATTCCTCTATCTTTTAGTAAAGATACAGCTTCATTTAATGCTTTAATTCTGTCCTTTTCATCAAGGAGATGATACATTGGCCCCATAACAAATATATGGTCAAATTTTCCTTTTATAAATTTCCCGACTTCTCTTGCATCACCTGAAACAGCCGTAATACCCACATTTGCCTCTTTGGCTTTTTCAAGAGCGAATTTTATATTTTCTGCGGACAAATCAACAAGAGTAACATCACAGCCTTTTTTTGCATAATAAATAGAATATCGTCCGGGACCTCCGCCTATATCAAGAATCTTGTCACCCGGCTTAATGTATCTGTCCATCATTCTTTTAGTTATCATGAATTCAAAGGGATGCCTTTCAAATCTATCCCACTCCTTTTGCACATCACTGTCATAATAATTTTGCACAATACGCACACAGTCTTCCATAACTTGCCCCCTATAAAGATTTCTAAAATTTTACAGCTATTTACCATGATAGTCAATACTAATTTAATTTTGAGTTTCCCCAAAAT
>DCDU01000059.1:0-145 GCA_002316585.1 Firmicutes bacterium UBA1047
TTCCAACTCATCACCTTCTTTCGTGTGTATTAGTATCATAGTTAAATAGTATACTAATACAAAAATAATGTCAAGGGAAATGTATTAATATTATAACCTGTAAATAATTACGTTTTTGTAATATATATCAAAATTATACTTGACA
>DCDU01000059.1:385-3525 GCA_002316585.1 Firmicutes bacterium UBA1047
TTTTTTGTATGACTTGACCCAATATCTTCGACCAACCACTTTCTCCGTCCAAAGGGAAGGGAAATTTCAAAAAATATTAATGTTAAAACACAGGAGGACATTATGCATAAAAAGTTATTTATTCCGGGACCAATAGAAGTAAAAGATGATATACTCAATAAAATGGCAACACCAATGATTGGTCACAGAAGCAAGGACGCGTCAAATCTTCAAAGAGACATTTCTAATAACCTTAGAAAACTATTTTTTACGGAAAATGAAATTCTGTTATCAACATCCTCGGGAAGCGGATTAATGGAGGCGGCGGTAAGATGCTGCACCAAGAAAAGAGCGGCAGTATTTTCAATTGGCTCCTTTGGAGACAGATGGCACGAAATGGCTGTTTCAAACGGAATTAATGCTGATTTGTTTAAATCTGAATCAGGAAGTATAACAACACCTGATATGGTAGATGAGGTATTGTCAACGGGCAAGTATGATTTAATTACTATAACTCACAATGAAACATCAACAGGAGTAATGAATCCGATTGACGAAATCAGCAAGGTTATAAAAAAATATCCCGAAGTAATTTTTTGTGTTGATACAGTCAGCTCTGCGGGAGGAGTAAAAATAGAAACAGACAAACTTGGAATAGATATATGTATAACATCTTCTCAAAAAGCATTGGGGCTGCCTCCGGGACTTTCCATATGCACCATATCGGAAAGAGCTGTTGAAAAGGCAAGAACAATTAAAAACAGAGGTTATTACTTAGACCTGGTACAATTGTACGATACAATTAAAAAGAAAGATTACCAATATCCTTCAACTCCTAATCTATCATTAATGTTTGCATTAAGCTACCAATTGGAGCTAATAATGAAGGAAGGCTTAGACAATAGATTTAACAGACATTTGACAATGGCTGAATATACAAGAAACTGGGCAAAAGAGAATTTTGCTTTATTTCCTGATGAAAAATATGCATCGGTAACACTTACAACAGTGAAAAACATTAGCAATATCAGTGTCAAAAAATTAATTGAAGAATTGGGAAAAAGAGGTTTTGCCATTTCGAACGGTTACGGTGATTTAAAGGAAAAGACGTTCAGAATTGCGCATATGGCGGATTTAACTTTGGAAGATATTAAGGAACTTCTTTTGAATATAGATGATATCTTATCAATTTCCTAAATAGAAATAAATTAATTGGGGGATAACAATGCATGATTTAAACAATATAAGCAGTTACTTAAATACAAATATAATAGGGCAGTCAATCATTCAATATGACAGCTTAAATTCAACATTTGCCAAAGCCAAGAATATATTTGCGACATGTCCTGACGGAACGGTTATACTGTCCGAAAACCAATCGGAATGCGTATTAAGATTCGGAAATGAATGGGTATGCTTGCCGGATAAAAACATTTATATTAGTATTATTCTTAAATCTGTAAATAATAATTATCTGCTTCCTTTAATCGATGCGGTGGGATGTTCTTCTATATTGAAATCTATATTTGATTTATATAACTTAGAGTGCAAAATAAAATGGCCTAATGATATTATTATAAATGGCAATAAGGCGGCATCTGTAAAAAGTGATATTGCGGGCAAAGGAGCAGGTATAATTCTATCTTTAAATATAAATGTCAATATGGAAGAAAAAATAGAAAATTTGAAAAACACTTCCATTAGAATTGAAAAAGGAGAAGATGTAGAAAGGGAACTGCTTATAGGAAACATATTAAACAATATCGAGTATCATTATAATGAGTTGATAAGCACCGGGAAGGCTTCCAGAGCAGTTAACTTATATAATGAAAACTTGTTATTTTATAACAAAGAAATAGGAGTTGCCAAGAGAGGCAGAAAGACAGTAAGAAAGGTTGTTGCTAAAACCATTGATAGTGAGGGATGGCTTTCTGTAGTCAATGAAAAAGGTAATGAAGATATATTAAATCCGGGAGATACTATAATACAATATGAAGAAACTTAAAATAGGAAACATTGAATTAAATACCAATGTTGTGCTTGCACCCATGGCGGGCGTTACTGACGTAACATACAGAACTATTTGCAAAGAAATGGGAGCAGGTCTGATGTATACTGAAATGATAAGCGCAAAGGGATTGTATTATCGGGATTCAAAGACAGCGGATTTGATGAAAATAAATGAAAAGAACAGACCTGTATCTATACAGATTTTTGGAAGCGATCCAGACATAATGGCATATGTTGTCGAAAAATATATTAATAATAGAAACGACATTGATATCATTGATGTTAACATGGGCTGCCCGGCACCTAAAATAGTTAAAAATGGGGACGGCTGCGCGCTTATGAAGACACCTGAGTTAGCAGGCAAAATTATCAACAAAATAAAACGAGTGGCAAATAAACCTGTTTCAGCTAAAATAAGGTCAGGATGGAGTGCAGATTTCATTAATGCTTCAGAATTTTCAAAGAATTTAGAGTTTAACGGTTTAGATATGATTGCCGTCCATGGCAGAACCAGGGAACAATTTTATACAGGTAAGGCTGATTATAAAATTATTAATGAAGTAAAAAAAGGTGTTAATATTCCTGTTGCAGGTAACGGAGATATTTACAGTCCGGAAGATGCCGTCAAAATGATTGAAGAAACTAATTGCGATGCAGTAATGATAGGCAGAGGTATTTTAGGCAATCCATGGTTAATTATGAATATTGTAAAAATTTTAAATAATGATACAGACTTTTTTGAACCTTCGCCACTAAATAAAATTAATATGATTAAGAAGCATGCAGCTATGCTTGTGGATGAATTGGATGAAAAAATTGCGATTTTGGAAATGCGTAAATTTGCTGCATGGTACATGAAGGGGATGAAAAATTCTTCAGAAATAAGAAATAGTATAAATAAAATTGTGCGAGAAGAGGAATTAAATCAAATTTTAGATGAATATATTGAAATTAATGATTTAAAATGAGGTTTAATTAAGAACTTGAGATAAATTAACAAATATCTTGACAATGAGCAGTTACTTGATTATAATATTTTAATTAATTGAAAGATTTGCCATCAAGTTATCATAATATATTAAAATGATAATACAATGAAATATACATTGGGTGGCAAAGGGTGGCAAAAAATGCAAGTATTAAAAGCTACA
>DCDU01000059.1:3737-5600 GCA_002316585.1 Firmicutes bacterium UBA1047
AAAGAAA
Source organism: Firmicutes bacterium UBA1047 (assembly GCA_002316585.1). GTDB lineage: Bacteria > Bacillota > Clostridia > Tissierellales > Sedimentibacteraceae > Sedimentibacter. The sequence goes on from DCDU01000059.1 coordinate 3,745, forward strand.
TATCAGAAAAAATCAAGGTTGCTTTAGCCTTTGGGGACATAAGCGAAAATGCTGAATACGATGAAGCTAAAAATGAACAGGCAAACGTTGAAAGCAGAATAGCAAAGCTTGAGCTTATGATAAAAAATGCTAAAGTAATAAAGGCAACAAAACAAAAAGGTATTGTCAGCATAGGCTCTAAGGTTAAAATAAAGGATTTGGAATTTGATGAGGAAATGGAATATACAATAGTAGGTTCTGCCGAGGCAGATCCGTTTAAGGGGAAAATATCTAATGTTTCACCTTTGGGAAAAGCATTGTTAGGTAAGAAACTTGGTGAAATTATAGAAGTTGCATCTCCTGCAGGAGATATGATAAAATACGAAATATTAACCATTTAAATAAAACATAACAAATGATAAGGTGGTGTTATAATTGGGTGAACAACAAACAGGTGATTTAAGGCAGGTAAGAATTGATAAACTGAATGATCTAATTAATGCAGGAAGAGACCCATATAAAATTTCAAAATATGAGGTAACTTCTAATTCAAAATATATCAAAGATAATTTTGAAGAAATGGAAGGAAAATTAGTATCAATTGCCGGGAGAATAATGTCTAAGAGGGGACAGGGAAAGGTTGGATTCTACGATATTCAGGACCAATCGGGAAGAATCCAGATGTTTGTTAAATTAGACAACATAGGTGAGGAAGAATACAATTGGCTTAAAACCTATGATATTGGTGATATTGTCGGTGTTAAGGGTGAAGTTTTTAAAACAAAGACAGGAGAAATTTCCGTAAGGGCAGAAGAAATTAAACTTTTGTCCAAGTCTTTGCAGACTCTTCCTGAAAAGTTCCATGGATTAAAGGATATGGACTTAAGATATAGACAAAGATATGTGGATTTAATAGTTAATCCTGAAATAAAAGAAATATTTTTAATGCGTAATAAAATCATTAGAGGTATAAGGGAATATTTGGACGGAGAAGGATATTTAGAGGTTGAAACTCCTATTTTAAGTCCAATTGCGGGCGGTGCTAATGCAAGACCATTTATCACTCATCATAATACATTGGATATAGATATGTATATGCGTATTGCAAATGAGTTGTTTTTAAAGAGACTTGTAGTCGGAGGTCTTGGCGACGGCGTTTATGAAATGGGAAAGATGTTTAGAAATGAAGGAATGGATGCTAATCACAATCCTGAGTACACCGCCATGGAAGTTTATAAACCATATGCAGACTTCAATGATATGATGACATTAACTGAAAATATCGTGGCATATGTTGCAAAGAAAGCAAGAGGAACGACTAAAATAGAGTTCCAAGGCAAGATGATAGATTTTACTCCTCCTTGGAGAAGAGTGAAAATGCAGGATATGGTTAAGCAATATGCAGGAATTGACTTTGATTTGGTTAATACTGACGAGGAAGCAATAGAAATTGCAAAAGAAAAGGGAATTGAAATCACACCGCTTATGACCAGGGGTCATGTAATAAGTGAATTATTTGAAAAATATTGCGAGGATCATTTGGAACAGCCGACATTTGTAACTCATCATCCTGTTGAAATATCTCCTTTAGCTAAGAGAAATCCTGAGGATCCAAGATTAACTGACAGATTTGAAGCATTTGCCAACACATGGGAAATTGCAAATGCCTTTTCCGAGTTAAATGATCCCATAGATCAAAGAGAAAGATTTGAAGAGCAGGTAAAACAAAAAGAAGCCGGTGATGACGAAGCCCATATGATGGATACGGACTTCATAAATGCAATTGAAGTAGGTCTCCCTCCGACCGGCGGACTTGGAATCGGTGTTGACAGAGTTATAATGTTAATAACCAATCAGCCTACAATAAGGGATATTAT
>DCDU01000223.1:0-798 GCA_002316585.1 Firmicutes bacterium UBA1047
TGTTTTATATCCGTATCTTATGCCGTCAAATCTGCCTAAATTAGAAGAAGCTTCGGCGCAGGAAATTATAAAATAAACAGGCAGAATAGTTTTAAGCTTCGGCATTTCAAAATGTATTATTTCAGCACCTGATTCTTCATATACCTTTATTGCGTCCTGAATGGATTTTTTTATGTCCTCTTGTATCCCTTCAAAAAATTCATCGGCAATTCCTATTTTAAGTCCTTTGATGCTGTTGTTTAATTTATCCCGGGTACTGATTTTACTTCCTACTGACGTAGAGTCCTTCGGGTCGTATACGGATAAGGAATCATATACAATTGATGCATCCTCCACCGAATCGGTTATGGAACCTACTTGGTCCAAGCTTGATGCATATGCAACCACTCCGTATCTTGAAACCGTGCCGTATGTAGGCTTAAATCCTACTAATCCGCAAAATCCGGCAGGCTGTCTTATGGAGCCTCCCGTATCGGAGCCCAACCCAAATACAGCCATGTTGCCCGCCACGGAAGCCGCTGCTCCTCCCGAGCTTCCCCCTGCCACATATTCTGTGTTAACAGGATTTAACGTCACCCCAAAGCATGAGGTTTCGCAGGAGGAGCCCATTGCAAACTCATCCATGTTCGTTTTGCCTAAAAGTACCGAATTTTGCTTTTTTAATATTTCCCACACGGTTGCGTCAAAAATAGGATAATATCCTTTAAGCATTTTTGAGCAGCATGTTGTTTCAATATTCTTTGTTGATATATTATCTTTAAGGGACATAGGTATACCTTCCAAAGGCATTAATTTTTG
>DCDU01000223.1:956-1195 GCA_002316585.1 Firmicutes bacterium UBA1047
CCTTCCAAAGGCATTAATTTTTGCCCCTGCGCTATTTTCTCATCAACAGCCTTTGCAGTTTTCAATGCCTCTAATCCCGTTACATTAACATAAGCATTTAAAACTGCATTTTGTTTTTCTATGCTGTTTAAATATTTTTCCGTCAATTCAACGCATGAGATTTGTTTGGTTTCCATTAAATTTTGTATATATTTAATCTTGCTCATTTTTTCACTCCCTCAAACTCTTCTTGACTACGA
>DCDU01000223.1:1333-1741 GCA_002316585.1 Firmicutes bacterium UBA1047
TTCTCCGCCTTCTCTGTTCTTTAAAATTTCATCCCTGTCATAGGATTCTAATACAATATCTTCATTAAATGCATTTTCAATACTGTTAATATTGTCAAATTCAACAATTTCATCCTCAGCTGAAGCATTAATCGTATCTGCGTACTCTATTATTTTTGACATATCCAAAGTAAGCTGTTCAATTTCCCCATCCTCTGCCGATAATTTAGCAAGTTTGGCAATTTTTAAAACTTCCTCTTTACTTATCATTTTTCCCACCTACCTTAATTTTATATGAACTTCTCTCAATTGCTGCTCTGTAACCTTACACGGCGCATTTGTCAGTAAATCCTGAGCATTGTTGTTCATAGGGAATGCTATAACCTCTCTGATATTTTCTTCACCCGTAAGAAGCATTATTATTCTGTC
>DCDU01000223.1:2038-8573 GCA_002316585.1 Firmicutes bacterium UBA1047
TCCAAATCGTGGTTTCTTACGGCGCCTGATGAAAGTTCAATCCCGTTACATACAATATCATACTGATAAGCCACAATGTCAAGAGGGTCTTTTTCCGTTAAAGCTTCCAAGCCGCCCTGAGGCATTGAGAACGGGTTGTGTGTGAATGCTATGCTGCCTGTTTTTTCATCTGTTTCATACATTGGGAAATCAACAATAAAGCACATTTCAAATTTGCTTTCATCTGTTAATTTCAATCGCTTACAAAGCTCCGCCCTTATTTGTCCCGCAAGCTTCGGTGCATATTCCTTTGTATCCGCTATAAAAAACAATACGCATCCGGGTCTTAATTCTGCCCTTTCTGCCAAAGAAATTCTGTCTGATTCAGAAAGAAATTTGTCAATGGGACCGTGATATTTCATTTCATTGTCAACCTTTATATACCCAAGTCCCTTCATTCCGATTTTCAAAGCAAATTCAAGCATATTTTCAAAAAATGTCTTTGACTGGGATGAGCATTCGGGAACATTTATCGCTCTTACAGTTTTCTTTCTGAAAGGTGCAAAATCCGTTTCCTCAAACATATCGCTTATATCGATTATTTCCAAAGGATTTCTTAAATCCGGTTTGTCCGAGCCGTATTTAAGCATTGCTTCCTCGTAAGGAATCCTTTTAAACGGAGGTTTTGAAACTTCCTTATCCGAAAATTTAACAAAGGTTTCGTACAATACTTCTTCCGCAACGGACAAAACATCCTCCTGGGTTGCAAATGACATTTCAAAATCAAGCTGATAAAATTCCCCCGGCGAGCGGTCTGCCCTTGCATCCTCGTCTCTGAAGCACGGAGCTATCTGGAAGTATTTATCAAAGCCGGAAACCATCAAAAGCTGCTTAAATATCTGAGGAGCCTGGGGCAGTGCATAAAACTTTCCCGGATGCTTTCTGCTCGGTATAATGTAATCCCTTGCACCTTCAGGAGAAGAGGATGTTAAAATCGGTGTTTGAATTTCCAAAAATCCAAGCTCTGTCATTTTATTTCTTAAATACGATATAACTTGTGAGCGAAGAATTATATTCTTTTGAATTTCCCTGTTTCTTAAATCCAAAAATCTGTATTTTAATCTTAAATCCTCTTTTGTTTCCTTTGATGACATTATTTCAAAGGGGAGAGATTCTCTGACCTTTCCTAACACTGTTATAGTTTCTGCTTCAACTTCAACAGTCCCTGTATCAAGTCTGTCATTTATCGTATCTTCATCCCTTTTAATTACAGTTCCCGTAACACAAATTGCACTTTCCTTGGATATCCCTTCCAGCAGCGATTCGTCTTGAACAACAGCCTGCAGAATCCCATATTGGTCTCTTAAGTCTAAAAATTTAACTCCGCCGTGGTCTCTTACATTTTCAAGCCATCCCGATACCCTCACAGCCTCTCCGATATTCTTTTCTCTTATTTCTCCGCATGTATGAGTGCGGTACTCATTTGCTCTAATCATAATTATTACCCTTCCTTTATAAAAATCGCAGTCTCCGCACACAAATTCATTTGCTCCCTTTGGTCGCATGAATTTGGTGCTCGTTGCGGTTGACCTACCAGCAATTTCTTTCTCCTTCCGGTCGAAGAAATTGGGTTCGGGCATACAAAAACTCCTCCATCCCAAAAGGGACGAAGGAGTTAATAATTCGCGGTACCACCCTGATTAGCATATACTTACATATAGGCTCACTCTAAAAGACACAAACATGTCTTTGCCGCTTTATCGCTCGGTTGCGTTTGAGCCTACTCTTGCATATGCAATTTGGGTCAAAAGCTCAGGGATGTTCTTCCTTTAAAATCATTGTAATAGACTCTCACCAACGCTATCTCTCTGAAACGTTAATTAAAAAGTACTCTTCCCATCATCGCTGAATATATGTTTTACTCGTTTTTTATTATTATATCCAAATTATATTGTTTGTCAAGATATTTATTGAAAAAAATCTCAAGAATCTAAAAAAAAATTTTCCTGCAATTTAATATGATGAGATTTACAATTTACGGAATTACTTACAACAATAGACTTGGATTTAGCTTATTTATGTTTAGAAGGCTGAAAAACGGGTATATAAAAAACAAGGTTAAAATAACATAACAATATACTGGAGGATAATATGAAAAATTACGAAAAATTAAATGTATACCTATCGAATTTAGCCGTTTTAAATGTAAACCTACACAATATACACTGGAATGTTACAGGCAAACAATTTGTCCAAATTCATGAATTTACAGAGGGATTATATGATGATTTCTTTGAAAAATATGATGCTGTTGCTGAATTATTGAAGATGAAAGGTGAAAAACCTTTGGTAAAATTATCAGATTATTTGAAAAATGCAACAATCAAGGAATTGGAAAGCGATAAGTTCTCATGCAGGGAATCCCTTGAAATTGTTTTAGACTATCTGAATGAAATGAAGAACTTGGCAACAGAGATTCGAAATGAAGCAGACGAAGACGGCGACTTTGAAGCAGTAGCAGAATTTGAAGGTCATGTTTCGGGCTACAGTAAGAATTTGTGGTTTATCAGGTCTATGCTTGCATAACATAGGTTATAGTAAATTATTTTAAATATAAAGTACCACCCTTGCTTAAAGGAGTGGTATTTTTATATGAGGGCATTGATATTAATACTTTCCTATAGGCGGTTGTACACTGTCAGGCAAAGGACATTCGTAAGCGCCGCCATTTTGTTTCAATACAATTCTTTTGGCCTTTGCAATTACGTCAGGATTTTCCATTGTCTTAATTGCAGATAATGCCATAACCTTTACGGCTGTAAGCATTCCCTTGTTTGCGATTTGGCTTTTGGACTGTCCGGTCATTTGCCATGTGTGCCCCACATTGCCTATACAAGCGGTTGCAACATTGAAATTAATAGTTGGAGCGGCATAGCATACATCTCCCACATCTGTAGAGCCCGATACATATTTAATGTTATTCCCGTCATACGGATGAACTTCGGAGTCCAATGGTCTTTCCAATATTTCATCCATACGTTCTTCCCCATATTCTTCAATTATATATTCTTTTATTGATTTAATCGTTGAATCATTATAACTGAATAAATACGCTTTTGCTAATTTATAATCCTCTTCATCCCACTTTGGTGCCCCTGCCTCTTTAAAAGCTTCATCAGCAATTTCCGCCAAGGCAGCATTTGGTATATAATCTGAAAATGCCATTGTTATTTCATAGTCAACTTCTGTTTCCGTCATAAGAGCAGCACCTTCAGCTACCTTTACAACTCTTTCAAACAATTCCTTTACCTGCGTTACCTTCGGAGAGCGAACCTCATACTTTATTAAAGCTCGGTCTTGTACAACATTCGGAGAAACTCCTCCTGCATCCGCATAAGCATAATGTATTCGCGCCTGGTCAATCATATGTTCTCTTAAATAATTAACACCAACACTCATCAGTTCTGCCGCATCAAGAGCGCTTCTCCCGAGGTGAGGCGAGCCTCCCGCATGAGCAGACAGACCTTTGAACTTAAAATTAGCACCCATAATTGCAACCGACCTGCTAGATTGCACCTGATTAATAGCAGCCGGATGCCATGTATATACGAAATCCACATCATCAAAAAGTCCGGCTCTTGCCATAAATTGCTTCGCTCCAGCTCCTTCTTCCGCAGGGCAGCCGAAATAAATAACAGTTCCGTTTAATTTATTGGCAGCTAAATACTCCTTTATAACTAAGGCTGCCCCAAGAGAACCCGCCCCCAAAACATTATGTCCGCAGCCGTGGCCGGGTTTTCCCTCAACAACCGGGTTTCTTTCGGTACATCCCGCCGCCTGACTTAATTTATCAAGCGCATCATATTCACCTAAAAAGCCAAACACAGGCTTTCCGGTTCCAAAGTTTGCCGTAAATGCAGTAGGTATATCTGCAACACCTCTATTGATTATAAAGCCTTCATCTTCTAAAATTTCCGTTAGAAGCCTGCATGAATTGTATTCATTGTATGGAAGCTCTGAAAACTCCCATATGCTATCGCTGGCACCAATTATTTTTTCTTTCTTTTTTTCAAGTATTTCTTCAATAAATTTTAGTTCCTTCATAAAATCCCCCTTATAATACCTTGCCTAAAAATTCTATGGTTCTGCGGTTTTTCGGATTGTTAAATATCTCATCGGGAGTACCTTCCTCTTGTATCATGCCTTCAGCCATAAATATAACTCTGTCACTTACTTCCTTTGCAAATCCCATTTCATGAGTTACTATAACTATAGTCATTCCCGATAAAGCCAAGCCTCTTATAACCTCCAAAACTTCCTTTACCATTTCCGGGTCTAATGCGCTGGTGGGCTCGTCGAACAGCATTACCTTAGGGTCCATTGCTAAGGCTCTGACAATTGCCAGCCGTTGCTTTTGACCCCCCGAAAGCTTTGTAGGATAAACATCTCTCTTATCTGTTAATCCAACTCTCTCCAAAAGCTCATCAGCTTTCTTTTCAGCTTCTTCCTTCTGCATCTTCCTTTCAAGTATAGGAGTTAAGGTAATATTATCTATGACCTTCAAATGTGGAAAAACATTGAAAAGCTGAAATACCATGCCGATTTTTTGCCTATGCTTGTCTAAATTAACTTTTTTATCAGACAAATCCACTCCTTCAAAATAAACCTTTCCGCTTGTAGGTCTTTCTAACAAATTCAGGCATCTTAAAAATGTACTTTTCCCGCTGCCCGAGGGTCCTATAATAGATACAACCTCTCCGTCGTATATACTCTGTGTTATGTTGTTCAAAACCTTTAGCTCTCCAAAGGATTTATTTAAGCCCTCAACCCTTATTAATTCCTTAGCTTTCATTGGCTTGGAGCCTCCTTTCAAATACGCTTAATCCTTTGGTCAATAATGTGGTTACTATCAGGTAAATTACGCCTGCAATTATTAGTGACGGAATCGCTAAGAAGGTTGCAGATTGAACAGTTTTATAGGATGTCATAAGCTCCCGTACAAAGAATACCGATGCAAGGGATGTTTGCTTAATCATTGTTATATATTCATTTCCCAATGCAGGAAGTATATTTTTAACGGCTTGGGGGAGTATAATTTTTTTCATTGTATTTACACTTGATAATCCCAAGCTTCTTGCAGCTTCTGCCTGACCCTTGTCAACTGCCTGTATGCCTGCCCTTATAACCTCCGCCACATAGGAGCTTGCATTTACAATAAGAGCAATTATAATGCATGCCGTATCGCTTAAATTGACCGGTACTGCCTTAGGCAGCACCAACCAGAAGAAATACAGCTGCAAAAGTATGGGTGTTCCTCTAAGCACACCTATGTACGCAGATGTAATTAAATCCAATATTTTAATTTTTGATAGTTTCATAATGGCTATAACCGTTCCCAGCAAGGTTGCCGCAAATACGGTCAATGCAGCCAACCAAAGTGTTCCAAGCAGCCCATCAATATAGACATAATTATATTTATCCCATAACGTAATCACTGTATCAAGCATAACTCTCACCTTAGCCTTTCATAATTACAAACCTAATTTTTTCGCATATTCGGTATATTCCTTATACCACTGCTCATATTGTCCAGAGCTTACAACTTCGTCTATAATTTCATTAATCTTTTCTGCAAGAGCATCTTCACTTAGCGGTATTCCGATTCTTGTTCCATCTAATGATTTATCCTCTTTAAATTCAAAATTTTCTACTATTGACAAACCGCTTCCCGGGTTTGCGTCAATATATAATTGAGCCATTGATTTGGCAACGACACATGAATCTGCTTTTTTTTCCTCAACCATTAATATTCCGTCTGTTGTGGCAGATACTCTCTTAAGCTCTTTATATTCAGGGATTTGTTCGTTTGCAAATAACTCCTGCATCGAGCCGCTTTGTGCAACTACTGTTTTGTCAGCTAAATCTTCCGCATTTTTTATTAGATTTTCATCCTCTTTTCTGATTAACAGACCGTACCCGGGTGAATCCTCTGAAAAGTAGTAGCCTTTTGACATAATCATTGCTTCCGCTCTGGCAGGTGTGTAAGCTAAAGCAGATATAGCCAAATCATATTTACCTTCTGTAATACTGCTTAAAACTGCCGTGAACTCCAAAGGAATAATTTTCAGCTCAACTCCTAATTTGTCTGCAATATACCTTGCCAGTTCTATATCACTGCCTACATATTGCTCACTGCCGCTTTTTGTGGGGTCAATAAACTCATTTGGTGCAAAATACGGCTCAGTAACCACCTCTATATACCCTCTGTTTATTATTTCCTCTAAGCGATTATTCGTCTCGTTTGCCGCCTTCTTTGCACAGCCGCCTGATAAAACCAATGTTACTGAAATAATAAGCATAACCAAAACCATCTTAAAAACTTTTTTCATAATATCCTCCTGTTTTTTTTAACTTAATTTGTTTACCCATAATTCTATTAATTTCTTCTCCTGTATTATTAGCAGGGGTTCGCAAGGAAATTCATACAAAAAACTCCCGCCATCTAGCCTATGGCTAGAGGACGAGAGTATTAATCACGTGGTTCCACCTCTTTTTA
>DCDU01000185.1 GCA_002316585.1 Firmicutes bacterium UBA1047
ATATTACTTACTCCCAATGTGGTTGCAGTATATGAACCGGTTGTTGCCCATGGTACCAATGGTGCTAATCCTGTTCATATACTGCAACCACATTGGGAGTAAGTAATATGAACCGGTTGTTGCCCATGGTACCAATGGTGCTAATCCTGTTCCTGTATCAAGCATAATTCTCATTAAGTTCTTCTTCTCAAGACCATATTCAGGGAATAAGTCCTTAACCATACCGCCTATTACAGGATAAGTTACATAGTATGCTCCTATGATTAGGAAGAATATCGAATGTATAAGAAGAACTCCCAAGGACATGCTTTTATCGCTCTTAGCAACCTTTTTAATATAATTAAATAACACGTCTACCACACCGGCTGTACGAAGCGGTGCTCCAAATATTCCTGCTGCCATTAATAATCCGATAGTACTTAGCATACTTGTGAAGCCGCCTCTGTTCAGCATTGAATCTACTACTTCCGAGCCTGAGCTTCCGGCATATCCTGAATACATTGCATTAAGAATGCCCGTTAAGCTTGCTCCTTGAAAAATTGCCGCTAAAATTCCACCTACTACTATACCAGCTACAAATGTAGGAAGTGTAGGTTTTTTCATTACAATAAGAATTATAACTACAAGTACAGGAAGTAACAATAATGGACTTAAATTAAAGTTAGAAGAAACAGTTGAAAGTATATCTTCATAAATAGTTCCGCCTACTGTCGTTCCTTTACCAAATTTCAATCCATAAATTACAAAAAAGATCATGGAAATTATATATGCCGGACCTGTTGAAATAAGTGAGTGTTTAATTCCTTCTATCATAGGAACATCTGTTACTGAAGCAGTAATAACCGGTGAATCGGACAACGGTGAAACCTTATCTCCAAAAAAAGCACCAACACATATGGCACCAGCTGCAACTTCCGGAGGTACTCCAAGACCTTGCGCAACTCCCATACATGCAATGCCGACAGTAGCCAATGTACCCCAAGATGTGCCTGCCAATACAGACATAAATGTACATAATAAGCAAATAATAGGTAAGAACAAACCCGGTGTTATAATTTTCATACCATAATATATCATTACAGGTACTGTTCCGGAAATCATCCAAGTTCCTACCAATGTTCCCACAGCTAATAGGATCAACATAGCTACTATCATTGATGAGATAGTGTCTTTAATATCTTTTTGCAAATCGTCATATTTGATTCCAAAAGACCATGCCATTAAACACATAACTATGCCATCTACCGCTAATACAATACGATTATTAACTTTTAAAACTAATAACCCCACTACAATAATTGCGATACCGACCGCAAGCATTGACAAGGCTTGCCCCGGCTTTACGATTTTTTTGTTACCATTTTCCATTTAATATTCCTCCGTGATAATATTAATTAATTTATTGTAAATTATTTTACACATAAATTAGTAGCAAATTCCATGCCATTAAACTTTTTTATCTTTTTTATTAAATATTCCTAAAAAAACGTTAACATATACATATTTTTAAAAAATATATAAAAAACAATTCCATGTTGTTCCATTAAAATGACTTTTGGGGTTATTTGCGGGATGCTGTTTTGTTTTTTCAAAAAATACAATTAATAAGTCTATTTTTGTAAACTATTTATATATTTTTGTTGCATTTTATTTAGTTTTTAATTATACTCTTAATTGATTTATAAAAATATTGGGGTCAAATTAAATCTTATAGTTGTTTATGGGATTAAAACGGGAGGTTTTATAATGAAAACTTTATTACTTGTGGCAAAACGTGAATATGCCATGAACTTATATTACGCAGAGCTTAAAAAGGTATTTAAAAATCGATTAAATATTATTCCTTGCTATCACGTGGGTGAAGATAATACTTCTTTAACTACCAGTAAAATTTCAAATGCAGATATTGTACTTATTACCAATATCTACTCCTTTCCTGTAGCCAGAAGACAAATGCGCAGTGACGCTAATATAATAAACCTTAACTTTACATTTTCCCGGGAAAAAATTGAAGAGCTTAAGCAATTTCCGGTCGGAACAGAGGCTTTAGCCTGTTTCAATTATTATTCATCTGCTCAGCAAACCGTTAACGCCCTTTATGAATCCGGCGTATCCAATCTGAATTTATACATTGACTACCCCGGAAATTATAATGTAATCGATAAAAAAATTGATATTGCAATTACTTCCGGATATACCGAAAAACTGCCCGATGGTATACCTATTTTTGATTTGGGGCTGCGTAAAATAGAGCTTTCCACACTGCTTGATATCGCAGTCAAAGCAAATATTCTTGATGACGAACTCAGAGACTCAATTACATCCTATTGTAAAGACATTGCAACACCTGACAGTTATCTTTCACATTTTTATGATTTATCATCCGCTACAACTATACAATTAAAAACTATTATGGAATGTATAGATTACGGAGTTGTAATTTATAATAAAAATCTGCAGGTTATAAACTATAACCAAAATTTTGCCCAAGTTTTAAAACTTCCCTCCAATCTTTATAAAACTAATTTAAATGATCTTGTCAAAGACTCTGAATTATATGAGTTTGCTGATTGTAAGTCAGAAATATATAATCAATTATGCACGTTAAAAAAGCGAGATATAAACCTTTCCGTTACTAAGCGTGAGATTAACAATGGCATTCATGAGGAAATTTTATATATGCTTATTATTAAAGACATAACAGAATTGACTGACATGGAAGCATCTTTACGACGTCAAATCACAAAAAGAGGTCTAATAGCTAAATATACATTTATGGATATTAAAGGTGCAAGCCCTGCCATCGAACAATGTATAAGCAAGGCAAAGAAAATAGCACAAATTGATAAACCTACTCTTATAATAGGTGAAAGCGGAACAGGTAAAGAGCTATTTGTACAATCTATACACAACGCATCAATACGCTCTCGATATCCGTTTGTAGCCATGAATTGTGCGGCAATACCGGATTCCTTGCTGGAATCGGAACTTTTCGGATATGAAGAGGGAGCCTTCACAGGTGCACGAAAGGGCGGTAAAGAGGGTCTTTTCCAGATGGCTCAAAAAGGCACATTATTTCTTGACGAAATCGGAGAGCTTTCCCTTTCAACGCAAGCTAAGCTTCTTCGCGTATTAGAAGAAAAAGAAATAATGCGAGTTGGAAGTGACAGGCTGCTAAGTGTAGATGTAAGAATAATTGCGGCAACAAATCGCAACTTAAAAGCCTTGGTTGACACAAGTGAATTTAGATTAGATTTATTTTTCAGGCTAAATACTCTAACGGTAAATATACCTCCGTTACGTTCACGACAATCAGATATTACACTTCTGATAAATGAATTTTTACTTAGAGAAAATCAAGGAAAAATAAAGTTTGACCCGAAAGTATGGAATTTTCTTCTGAACTACAAATGGGATGGAAATGTTCGCGAACTTAAAAACTGCATAGAATATGCCGCAAATATTTCGGATGACTATATATCAGCCGAACATCTTCCTGATTATATTTTGCAAGAATATAACAGTGAGGTTCACGCTTATTCATTTATAAATAAAACTGCCGAAACCATAAGCGAAAGCGATAAAGAATCTTTAATAGCAATACTATCGCTTTTAACATATAAACCCATGGGAAGACGCTCAATAATGCAATCTTTAAAGGAAGAAAACCTTGATATTACAGAATACCGCTTGAGAAGTTTATTGGACTACCTAAGTCAAAACAAATATATAATTGTTGGAAAAGGTCGTTCAGGATGCTCTCTTTCAGGCTCCGGAAAAGAATTGTTAAACACTTTATTAAATGAAAAATAAATGTTACACCCTCACTTTTTCAAAAAACTCCTCAAAATATGAAAACGGAACCAACATTCCGTTTTCATATTTTCATAATTAATTGGCACTGCATATTAAGCCACTCCTGCACACATTTGAATAGCAAAGGCTGAATTGCCGGATATGATTCTTCACTTTTTGGTTCAGAGGAGGCTTGCTGCTCTTAATATCCGCTTAAAGTCTTTGTTTTAAGCATGGGATTCAGTCTTTGGAAAATCACGTAATCGGAGGAGGATTTAGAGCCCGTCCATCCCTGTGTCAAGCCTGAATCTTCCGACTTCCTCGCGCAGTGTGACTGCCTGTGCGGACATTTCCTCGCTTGTGGCAGAGTTTTCCTCCGCTGTAGCTGCATTGGTCTGCACAACAGCTGAAACCTGGAAAAGTCCCTGTTCGATTTGTTTGATTGCATTAGCCTGTTCAGCAGATGCCTGTTCGATTTTATTGAAACTTTCAGTAACTTTGATAGCGCTTTTCCCTACATCTTGCAGGACCTGTGCTGTCTGTGCGGTTATTTGCATACCTTCGGAGACAGTATTAACAGAATTTCGTATTAAATCTGATGTTTTTTTTGCAGCCTCCGCGGACTTTGCAGCAAGATTACGTACTTCATCGGCAACAACCGCAAATCCTTTGCCGGCAGCTCCGGCACGAGCTGCTTCAATGGCTGCGTTTAACGCTAATATATTCGTCTGGAACGCTATGTCCTCGATGACCTTCGTGATATTGGCAATCTGATTAGACGCAGAGCCGATTTCTTCCATAGCTTCCGTAAGCTGTTTCATATGCTCATTTCCTGCATTTATACCCGCATCGGCTTCATCTATATAACGAGACGCAATCTTTACATTCACCGAATTCTCCGAAGCTTGTTCCGCAATCTCTACAACTGAAGCATTCAGTTCTTCAACAGCAGATGCCTGCTCCGTGGAACCTGTTGCAAGAGCCTGCGCTCCGCTTGCAACCTGGGAAGCGCCTGTGCTTACCTGCTCCGCTGCGATGTCGATGTTTCTCAATGTACTGTTCAGCGAAGTGGATATATTCTCAAAAGCCGAGCGGATAGAAGCAAATTCTCCGGCATAGTCTTCATTGAGATTAATGCGCATATCTCCCTGAGCCATATTTTCAAGATTATAAGTAATTTCCTTTATATATGCTACATATTGACTTAGCTTCAAAACGGTTTTGTTGATTGCAATTGCCATTTGTCCCGTTTCATCTCGTGAACTCACCTGCGCCGAAACATTTAATTCCCCTTCAGCAATCAAGTTAGCCGTATGTGTCAACTTCTTGATTGGTGTAACAATCTGCCTGGATATAAACAAAATCATAATGAAAATAACTGCAGCAGCAATCGTAAATATAGTTAACATTGCAGTTCGGACAGTGGTATATTCCCGATAAAATTCTACATCCGGCAAACCTGTAGCAACCATCCATCCCGTATTTCCGACTGCTGCAACATAGCCGTGGCTTTTAATTCCGTGAGAAGAATATCCTAAGCTTCCTTCCGACTTAGAAAGCATGGCTCTTTGAATGTTATCCGACATATCAGTGTCAGAAACATTCTTGTTAATATTTTCGGAAGCAGGATGATAGATAACCTGACCCGACCCGGTTGTGAGAATGTAGAATCCGTTTTCGCCCAAGGTGTAGGACTTGATGCTCTCCTCGAGCGCGTCCAGTGAAAAATCCACACCCGCTGCACCCACAATTTCATCGCTTCCCGACTTATACACAGGACTAATTACACTGACAATCTGAGATTTCGTGACCTTATCTTCATATGGATCTGTCATAATAGTATGGTTAGATTCAGAGAGCTGTATATACCAATCGCGTTCTGCTACTGTCCAATCCTCACGTAAAATAGCTCCATCCGCCTGAGCAAGCTGGCTTGAATCGATATCCGCTACCCAAACGGCTTGAATGGTATCCTCATATGCCGACTGGATATTTTCCATTGTCTCCTTTATCGGAATTAAGCCTTCGTGCTCTTCAATTATTACTCCGGTAACCAACTCTCCAAATAACGCCTGAACCTGGCTGTTATAGGATAGTTGCTCGGTTATATCAATATATTTTCCGAAATAAGCGTTGATTTCATGGGCTGCCGACTGTGAATCCGCACTTAACTTATTAGTCGTAAGTTCGGTAACGGCGGCACTTATTAAGCTCATCATTATGATGCCCACAACCAAGTAAGAAATGATTACCGGCCCTCCTACAAATATGAGAATCTTCGACAGAAGTGTCTTAAGCCCTCTCTCGGAGAGATTTAAGCTTTGTTTGTTTCTTTTAGCCCGTTTATACATGTTTATGTATCCTCCAATTATTATGTAATTTTATTTCATTCGGTTTATTAAAACAATGTACATAAATTTTGATGCCGTTAATATTTCTCATGCCAGCTTGAACTTTCCCACCTCTAAGCGCAGCGCATCAGCCTGTGCGGACATTTCCTCACTTGTGGCGGAGTTTTCCTCCGCTGTGGCTGCATTGGTCTGCACAACGGCGGAAATCTGGAAAAGCCCCTGTTTGATCTGCTCAATGGCTATAGCCTGCTCAGCGGAAGATTTCTCAATTTTTCCAAAGCCTTTAGTCACTTCGTCGGCACTCGTTGCTACATTTTTCAATATCTGCGCTGTCTGACCGGTTATTTCCGCTCCCTTTTCTACGGTTGCCACAGACGCTTCAATCAGCTCGCTGGTCTGCTTGGCAGCTTCTGCTGATTTCGCGGCAAGGTTTCGAACTTCATCCGCCACAACCGCGAAGCCTTTGCCGGCAACTCCGGCACGGGCTGCTTCAATAGCAGCATTCAACGCCAAAATATTGGTTTGGAACGCAATGTCTTCAATTACCTTCGTAATATTAGCGATCTGTTTGGAAGCAGTACCGATGTCCTCCATTGCTCGTGTAAGCTGCTCCATATGCTCGTTACCGGCATTTACGCCTTCGTCGGATTGTTTCATGGATTTATACGCAACTGAAACTATGTTAGAATTTTCCGCCGCCTGCTCCGATATCATTTCGATGGAGGAGGAAAGCTCCTCTATCGAAGA
Organism: Firmicutes bacterium UBA1047; assembly: GCA_002316585.1. Taxonomy (GTDB): domain Bacteria; phylum Bacillota; class Clostridia; order Tissierellales; family Sedimentibacteraceae; genus Sedimentibacter. The sequence continues at coordinate 6,894 of DCDU01000185.1, forward strand.
TGCCTGCTCAGTGGAACCGGCCGCAAGAGCCTGTGCTCCGCTTGATACCTGTTCAGAACCTGTCGCCACCTGTTCAGCCGCCGCATTGATGTACCTGAGCATATCGCTGATCTTAGTTATCATTTCGTACATTGACTCCATCATGGGAGCGTAGTCTCCTACATATAATTTTTTTACCTTGCTGCCCACAGTGAAATCGCCTTTTGCCAAACCATCCAGCCCATATGAAATATCTCTGATAATAGCCGTCAATGTACTCGACATATTCCGGAAGGTCTCTGCCAACATACCGGTTTCATCCTTTGAATTTATATCAATTTGAACATTCAGGTCACCCTGAGCCAGCCTGTCGGCGGCCTCCACAACCAGAGCTATCCGCCCGGATATACCTCGTGCGATAAACACCCCCACCAGAACCGCCGCAATCACTCCTACAAAAATGCCGCCTGCCATAATAAGCTTGGAGCTTGTTACCAACTGTCCATTGGTTTTGATCTGATGTCCGGAGTAATCCTTGTTGTATTCAACCAAGTCAGCAATGGCACCCTCCATGACCTGAGCCAGAGTGTGAAGCTCTCCTCCGTCGCTTAATATGCTAAATGCTTCATGACGGCGTTCTGTATCCATAGCAATATCGCTGATAAATCTCGTGCTGCTCTTGTTAATCGCACCTAAAGCAGACTCGACTGCATCAATCAGTTTCAGCTCCTGTCCTACTTCCTCTGCTTTATATTTCTCCAGCATCTTCCTGTACTTTAACAAATTGTCGTCTATTAGACCTTTATGGTTATTTAACGCCTCTGCGCATCCTTCCTTATCTGCTTTAAGTTCTGCCAGCGACATTTCAAAAAGGTCTGTCCGAATTTCCTGAAAAGAAGCACTGATCCTTTCCATACATTCCAATGCAATGACAGAATCCTCATACGCAACATGATATGAAGTACCGACACTGTCTAAGTTTACGATGCCAACAATTCCTATAACTCCTGCAATCACTGCAACAATCAAGTACCCGCAAGCAATTTTAAATCCGATTTTTAGGTTTCTCATCCATTTTATCATGGTTTTTATCCTCCAATTTTAATTCATGAAAATGCCGTTTCCGGCAGGTTTAATACTTTAAGGTCCTATCCTGTTTTAACCATTCATTTTTGCAATATATAGTGCATCCTCACTTTATTTATACAGAATATCTACAGAAATACTTCCGTCCATGGCAACAATGCAATGATGACTCTTAGAGTAACACCGCATGACTGCCATAGCATACAACATAATGCCGAGCAGCGGACCTCTATTGCATGGTACAGAAATACAAAAATACAAAATAATGCCGGAGATACGGCGGGGACAATCAAATATCCCCTTTTATCAAATTGTTATAGTGGTGTTTTATCTTTAAGAAAGCAGTAGTCTGCATGATTTGTGCCAAAATAAGAAAGGTATTTCCCATTAAACCTATTCAATATCATAAGTAAAAACTTGCATGACAAACATTATCCATGCAAGGATATCAAACAGCCCTGCAAATAAAGAGCATATATTGCGGAATCTTTTTTATGCTGAACCATATAAACGAAGCCTAAGATTGCGGAAAAAAAGATGCCTTAAAATAATGGCAAGAATAATAGATGCTATGTTTAAATTCATTTGCAACTCTCTTCCTCCTATAAAAGGAGCACAGCTGTATCAAATATTCTCACTTTAGGTGTCCTTATACGGCATATATCGGCTCTTATAGTGATTTTTTGAATACAAGTCCTAAAAAAAATATATAAGCATAAGTATCATTTTTTAACCGGACAATTTTATGTCATCAGATAAAAATAATCCTATTCACAAAAAAGTTTAATATAAAGCTGACAAATATGAAAAAGCTGCATTTCATTGATTGATTATCAATAAAAATGCAGCTGATGTAGACGATACATTTTAGCTTACTGCGTTATGTTTGATAAATGTTCCTCTGTCCAGCTCGGAAAAAGCAGTTTGAATTTCTTGACGTGTATTCATAACAATAGGACCGCCCCATGCAATTGGTTCTCTGATCTGTTCCCCGGAAAAGAAGAAGAAACGGCAATCCTGATTTGCTTTGAGACAAATGCTGTCTCCCGACCCGAACAAGATAGCAGTCTTTTCCGAATAGCTCTGACCGGCAATCTCCGCATCTCCCAAGATGAGAAATACAAACACGTTTTCGTCCGCTTTGGTTGGCAGTACCGCTTCATTCCCAGCATTTAAGGAAATATCATACATGGTTGCATGCCAATGAGGCAGCTGTATGCCCCGAACATCTTTGTACTGCCCGGAGATTATCCGCACTATACCGAAGTCCTCCTCTTTTATCTTCACCATATCCCTACTGATATCAAAATAAGCCGGCGGTGTCATTTTTTGTGTTTGCTGTAAATTGAGCCATATTTGCAGCCCCAGCATCCGCGGGGATGCTTTGGGCATCTCTTGGTGCAGAATTCCGCTGCCGGCTGTCATCCATTGGCTTTCGCCGCTGCGGATTACGCCTTTATTACCCAGACTGTCCTCATGCTCGATTTCTCCCTCAATCAAGTATGTAATGGTTTCAATCCCCCTGTGAGGGTGCATTTGAAACCCTCTGACGTAATCGTCCGGATTGGTGGAATCAAAGGAATCCAGCATCAGGAACGGGTCAAAATCCTCCACGTTGGTCGGTCCCAACACCCGCACTAAATTGACTCCGGCACCGCCAACAGTCCTGTGCCCCTGCACAGTTTTTATTACTTTTCGCTCATTCCTCGGCAATTCTCCTTTTAATTATTTTTTTCTGTGAATAATTTCTGCATCAATTTCAAATTCAGCTGTAAATCGCTAAATTCCTATTTATCAGTATGGAATAAATAATATACACATTCATAATACCATATTTTTCTACATTTAAAAAGCAATATCTTTCCTTGAAACTCCCAGCTGTAATACTCAAATAAATTACAGCATCAAGCAGATACCGAATTAAATTCTAATGGTATAAAAGTACAACTGCTAAAAGGAGAAGTATATAAAAATGGAGAACAGCTTGACTTAACAGCAAGTGAGTATAAATTGTTATGCATGTTTATGGAAAACCCCGATATTGTTCTTTCGTCGGAACAGATTTTAAGCAAACTATGGGATTGTAACGAAAACTATATAGATAGCAATACTCTTACCGTATATATACGCAGATTGCGTACAAAAATCGAAGACGCTCCGAGCAAACCTCAAAAAATAGTGACGGTTCGGCGTATGGGGTATAAGTGGAATACTGATAATTGAGGTGTATGATGAAAATACTGATAAACAGGAAAATCAAAGAACTTTTTCGTTTGGTATTGCTGCTCATAGTAGCATTTACCTTGATTTCCGCTGCTTTCATAGGTTTTAAATTTGAAAATGCAGCATTGTGCGTATTGGTATGTTCCTTGTGCATGAGTATCTCGATATTGGCAACAGGTTATAAATATTTCAAGGAACAAAATATAATCATGGAAAATGCGGTAACGCAAATCAAAGAATACATTTCCGGAAATCAAAATTCATGTATTGAATGTGATGATGAAGGTGAGCTATACAGACTATTTCATGAAATAAACTCCTTAGTTTCTATTTTGAATGCCCACGCTGAAAATGAGGGGAATGCAAAAAAATTTTTAAAAGATACCATATCCGATATTTCCCACCAGTTGAAAACTCCGCTTGCTGCCCTTAATATCTATAACGGTATTATGCATGAAGAAGCAAAGGATTTACCGACAATCAAGAAGTTTACTGTTCTTTCAGAGCAGGAGATTGACAGAATAGAAACACTGGTGCAAAACCTCTTAAAAATCACGAAACTTGATGCCGGAACAATCATGATTGAGAAAGCTGTAGAAAATGTATCTGAAATGATGGGCAGTATAGAAAAGCACTTTTCTTTTCGTGCCAAACAGGAGGAAAAGGAAATATATCTGTCTGGCAATAATGACGTTACTTTATTATGTGACCGTAATTGGCTGCTTGAAGCAATCAGTAATATTGTTAAAAACGCTTTTGACCATACGCAAAAAGGAAATGCTGTTCATATCGAATGGAAACAACTTGCGTCTGTTATTCAAGTCATCATAAAGGACAACGGAAGCGGTATTCACCCAGAGGATTTACACCATATTTTCAAAAGATTTTATCGCAGTCGTTTTTCTAAAGATACACAAGGTATCGGGCTTGGGTTACCGCTTGCGAAAGCTATTGTTGAAGCACACAGCGGAACAATCGAGGCTGACAGCGAATTAGGTATTGGCACTGCTTTTACAATCAATTTTTTAATTCCTACAAAATTGTAGGGCAAGTGTCATATAACAGTAAGATTGACATGGTAATCTTTCAATATCAAGAAAGAAAGAGGATACCCTATGAATTTATTGGAAGTTAAATCAATTTCTAAAATCTATGGCAGCGGTGAAGCTGCCGTACATGCATTAAAAGATATCAGCTTTTCCGTCCCGAAAGGTGAATTTGTCGCAATAGTCGGAGAATCCGGCTCCGGCAAGAGTACACTTCTGAATATGGTAGGTGCGCTTGATACGCCCACTTCCGGCAAGGTGTTTATCGATGGTAAAGATATTTTTTCCATGAAAGACAGCAGCCTGACAATTTTCCGGCGCAGAAATATTGGATTTATTTTTCAGAGTTTTAATTTGATTCCGGAATTGAATGTTGAGCAAAACATCATATTTCCCGTACTGCTTGATTATCAAAAGCCCGATAAAAAGTATCTTGAGGAATTACTTACGGTGCTTAATTTGAAAGAACGCCGCCGCCATTTACCCAGTCAATTATCAGGTGGACAGCAACAGCGTGTAGCAATAGGACGTGCGCTAATTACGCGACCCTCGCTTATCCTTGCCGACGAGCCGACGGGTAATCTGGACACGCAAAACAGCAGTGAAGTGATTACTTTGCTAAAAGAAGCTGCGAGAAAATATCAGCAGACCATTATTATGATTACCCATAGCCGAAGTATAGCACAGACCGCAGACCGGATACTGCAAGTGTCTGACGGGGTACTGACTGATTTCGGGAGGTGCCGCGAATGAAAAGCTATCTTAGCCTGATTCCGATTTCGGCAAAAGTACACAGACAGCAAAATCGCATGACGCTTTTGTGTATCATCTTTTCTGTGTTCATGGTAACATCTGTATTCAGCATGGCTGAAATGGGCGCCAAAATGGAGCAAGCAAGACTGATGGATAAACATGGCGACCTGTCGTTTCAGGACTTGTTCAACAGTGCAATGGGACAAACGCTTTTATTGATTGCGGCAGTGTTGTTTTTACTGATACTGATTGCCGGGGTACTGATGATTTCAAGCAGTATCAATAGCAGTGTAGCCCAAAGGACAAAGTTTTTCGGCATGATGCGCTGTATCGGAATGAGCAAACAGCAAATTATTCGTTTTGTCAGGCTGGAAGCTCTGAACTGGTGTAAAACTGCGGTTCCGATTGGTATTGTGCTTGGAATTGTAACGTCATGGGGCTTGTGCGCTGCTCTGCGTTTCCTTGTTGGTGAAGAATTTTCTCATATTCCTCTGTTTGATATCAGCGTCATCGGCATTGTCAGTGGAATTATTGTGGGTGTTGTTACAGTTCTCATTGCCGCCGGTTCTCCGGCAAAACGAGCTGCTAAGGTATCGCC
>DCDU01000169.1:0-3132 GCA_002316585.1 Firmicutes bacterium UBA1047
TCATAGCAAAAATCCACGTCAATATCAGGCATGCTGACACGCTCGGGATTTAAAAACCTTTCAAATATCAAGTTATATTTCAAAGGGTCAATATTTGTGATTTTCATGGAATATGCCACAAGGCTGCCCGCAGCCGAGCCTCTCCCCGGTCCCACCATAATATTATTGTCCTTGGCATATTTGATAAAATCCCATACTATGAGGAAGTAATCCACATATCCCATTTGTTCTATTATGCTTATTTCATAATTAAGTCTTTGCTGAATTTCTTCGGTTATATCTTTGTATCTGAATTTTAGTCCTTCCTGGCATATTTTTCTGAAGTATTCTGATTTTTGGTACCCCTCGGGAATTTCATATTCAGGAAGATGCACTGTTTCAAAATCCAGCTCAACATTGCATCTGTCAGCAATTTCCGCCGTATTTCTCATTGCTTCTTCAGGAAATAGAGCAGCCATTTCCTCATAAGATTTTAAATAAAATTCATCTGAGGGGAATTGCATTCTGTCTTCATCCGCGATTGTTTTTTGCATTTGAATACAAAGAAGCACATCATGAAAGTAAGCATCTTCTTTGTTTATGTAATGTACGTCATTCGTTGCAACTAATTTTAAGCCTGTGTCCCTGCTGATTTTTATCAAGGAATTGTTCACGGCTTTTTGCTCTTCCATGCCGTGGTCCTGCATTTCGAGGAAAAAATTGTTTTCTCCGAATATATCTTTGTACAGCAAAGCAGTCCTTACCGCTTCATCATAATTATCTTCCAGCAAATACGACTGTATTTCTCCTGCAAGACATGCGCTTAAAGCAATTATTCCGCTTTTGTATTGTCTCAATGTTTCATGGTCTATTCTCGGTTTATAATAATAGCCATCCACAAAACCTATGGAGCACAGCTTGATTATATTTTGCCAGCCTTCCTGATTTTCGGCAAGCAGCACCAAATGATACTGATTCTTATCCTTTTGAGGATCTTTATCAGTCATTTTGCGCGGAGATACATATGCTTCAAATCCTAATATCGGTTTAATTCCTTCCTTTTTTGCCTGCTTATAAAATTCAACTGTTCCATACATGCTTCCATGGTCGGTTATTGCCAAGGAATTCATGTTTAAATCCTTCGCTCTTTTTATCAGTTCTTTAATTCTGCAGGCTCCGTCAAGAAGACTGTATTCAGTATGCAGATGAAGATGAGTAAATTTATTATCTGACATTTTTTCTCCTTTTGCGCTCCATCACCCAATGGAATTAGAATAAACCGTAAATTAAAGCTCCCGCTATACCTGTTCCCACCATTACTATTATGGGATCTGCCTTGTATTTCCTGAGTATAAAAACACTTATCGCAACCATTATTATTGAAATAAAATTAATATCGCTTAATTCAGCATTCAGCAGAGAAATTCCTTCTGTTTTAAATACGGTAAGCGTAAGAATGGACAATCCTGCGGATGCTATCAATGATACAACCGCAGGTCGCAAGCCCTTTAATACACCTTGAATAGATGACAACTTCTTATATTTAAAATAGAAATAAGAGAGAATCAACACTATTATACAGGAGGGCATGATGCATCCTATTGATGCAATCACAGCTCCGGGTAATCCTGCAACCTTTGTTCCCACAAATGTTGATGCATTAAGACCGATTGGTCCCGGTGTCATCTGTGATATGGTCAGCAAATCAGCAAATTCTTCAACAGTAAGCCACTTGTGAGCTTCCAAAACTTGATTTTTTATTAAAGGAAGAGCTGCATAACCTCCGCCGATACTGAACAGCCCTATTTTAAAAAAGCTTATAAATATGTCAATATATATCATAGCTGCTCACCTGCTTTTTTATAATAATTATAGTAAAATGCCCCGAAGGCACCGCTAAGAATTATTATCAGAGCAGCATCAATATCAAAAATTACAGCGGAAATAAAAGTAACAATCATAATTGCTATCGATACGGTATTCTTGCTTTTTATTATATCTTTTGCCATCTTTATTATCACATCGATTATTACGGCAGCCACTCCTGCGCGCATACCTAACAGAAGGGCGCTTATGATGCGGTTTTCTTTAAAAGCAGTATAAAATTTTGCTATTAAGGTTATTATTATCAAAGGAGGCAATGCTGTCCCCACTGTGGAAATCAAGGCTCCCGATAAGCCCGCAAGTCTGTAGCCCACCATAATGGATGCATTAACCGCTATGGGACCGGGAGCGGACTGGGATATGGCAACTAAGTTAAGCATTTCTTCTTCATCTATCCATTTAAGCTCTTCAACAAATCTTTTTCTCATGAGAGGTACTATTACATAACCTCCACCGATAGTAAAAGCACTTAGCGAAAATGCCGATAAAAATAATGTCCAATAAAATTTTATGTTTTTTTCCATATAAACCCTCTCTTTACCTACCGACCCGCCTACCCAAACTCATCCGGAACGCAAACACCTCCGGTCTCCGGTGCCATTGTGGTCGGCAAGAACCGTCCCTTCTGGTCTTTTACATTAATGGTGCAAATATTTTAAAAACTGCTCTTATCAATTTTTTAATTTTAGGGGTATTCTTTATATCTTGCAATGTTACTTGCCTGCTTATTTTTAAAGCCTCCAATGTGCTGCTTTTTACCTGCTGCACGCTGTCTGTGTTATACATCCATACACCGCATTCAAAATGCAGGTAAAGGCTTCTGTAGTCCAAATTAATTGTGCCTACCACCGCATAATCATCATCGACGATAAATGTCTTGCCATGGTTAAAGCCGGGTGTATATTGATAAATAGACACTCCCGCTTCCAACAATTCTTCATAATTAGACTGTGTAACAGCAAATGCATACCACTTGTCCGGTATGAAGGGAGTGAGTATTCTAACATCCACTCCTCTTTTGGAAGCCATGGTCAATGCGACCATCATTTTGTTATCTATTATGAGATAAGGTGTTTCTATATAAATATATTTTTCTGCTTGATTTATCAAGTTCAGGTAAACAGCTTCACTCACATGCTCATTGTCTAAGGGGCTGTCATCAAAGGGCTGCACATATCCGTGACACTCGACGCTTTGGTCATAATCTTCGGGCTTGAAACATTCGTAGTCTTCATCGACTTTTCCAAGGTAGCTCCACATGGATAAAAA
>DCDU01000169.1:3358-11496 GCA_002316585.1 Firmicutes bacterium UBA1047
GCATTAATATATTCATCGGCTAAATTTACTCCTCCGGTATAAGCTGTTTTTCCGTCTATTACAGCTATTTTTCTATGATTCCTGTTGTTCAGGCGAAATGACAAGATGGGGATATAGGGATTAAAAACACTGCATTTTATTCCAAAGCTTTCAAGCGTTTTATTGTACCCGCGAGGCAGTTTTGTCACGCAGCCAAAATCGTCATAAACAACTCTTATGTCCAAGCCTAATTTTGCTTTTGCTTTTAAAATATCCAAAATAGTATTCCACATTACCCCTTCTTCGATTATAAAGAATTCTAAAAATATGTATTTTTCGGCTTTCTTCAATTCTTCAGTCAAATGCTTAAAAAACTCCTCCCCTGAGGGCAGAAACTTTGTTGCTGAATTATCATAAACAGGGCAGGATGAATATTTCTCTATATATTTAGCCTGGTTAAAAGCAATTTTATTTTCCTTTTTAAGATTATCAACGGTAACAGGATGCTGCTGAAGGCATTCTTTCATTTTATCAATTATCGAATGCATCTTATCTTTCATTCTGTCGGATATTCCTGTTCCGCCAAGCAGTACATAAAACAAACCGCCAAGAACGGGAAAAATCATAATCGGAATAATCCATGCGATTTTGTATGCCGGGTCGATTTTTCGATTTAGTATGAATAATACCACCAACACGCTGATAATCATGAAGATTAAGTCAAATATTAAGAAATATTGGCTAAATCTCCATACAGTTAAAGACAATGTAATTATTTGGGCTAAAATTGCCAGTGATACCAAGGTAAATCTTCTAAATAAGAAGCTGACCACTTTTTCCATTAAACCACCTTTTCCTATGTATATTAATTAGATTGTATCAAATATTCAAGTATTTGTAAATGAGTTTGTAACAGGTCAAATATGCAAAATGTAACGGCTTCGCAGTATGCCCCGCAAAAATAACCGTCACCAATAAATAATATCTCAACTCAACAAAAAAAATAAACAACAAAAAACTACCCCCAAATTTTGGAGATAGTTTTTTACACAAAGTGATATTAACTTGATTTTGATGTTTTTTGCAAGTCCTGTGAACCAAATATGATTGAATATCCTTCTTTTGCCAATATGATAGCAAGTATGAATAACAGTACAGGGAATACTACCAATAAATAATTTCCCGCTGCCAAATTTGATTTAATCAATAATACCAGGGCGGAAAGAGTAACCACTAACATGAATATCATCGGGACAATAAGCATATGATAGTTCTTTCCAATTTTCTTTAACCAAACTGCTATTGCCAAGAGTGACAGTGCCGCCAACAATTGATTTGCCGAACCGAATATAGGCCAAATTCTTGCATAGCCGCCTGCTGCTAAGTAGCCTCCTATCAGAACGGTTATTAAGGTAGAAACATACATATTTGTAAAGATTGACTGTTTTTCTTTTTCAGGATTATCAAAAAATTCCTGGAAAATAAATCTTCCCAATCTTGTTGCGGTATCTAAGCTTGTTAACGCAAATGCCGATACTGCCAATGCAACAAATGATTTACCAATATCAAAAGGAATGCCAAACTTAGACATAAATGTACCTACACCCGATGAGAATACATTTACAGGTCCGCCTTTTAACAACTCTGTCAATTCGGTATTTGATATATATGCAGCAGTAATAAGAGCCACAACCGCCAAAACACCCTCTATAAGCATTGCTCCGTAACCTATTAATCTTGAATCTTGCTCATTGTCAATTTGCTTCGAAGTCGTTCCTGAACCGACCAATGAGTGAAACCCTGAAATAGCTCCGCAGGCAACTATAACAAACAGCATCGGGAACATATATTGACCGTTTACATCAAATGCCGTTACTGCCGGAAGCTGTATTGACGGATGGAATATTACTATACCTATTACCGCTCCCGCAATCATTGCATACAACAAGAAAGAGTTTAAATAATCTCTCGGCTGAAGCAAAATCCAAACCGGAGCCGTGGAAGCCGCGAAAATATAAACCATCATAATAACTATCCAAGTGTTAAGACTTAATTGAATCGGGAATAAATAACCTAAATATACGCACAAGAATAAAACAATAACTCCAACTACGGTGCCAATTTTTAATGATACTCCCTTTCTGTAAACTAAATATCCAAATACGATTGCAAGAACAATAAACATCATTGAAGAAGAAGCTGCTGCGGGAACAGTTGCGAATGTACTTGCAACAATGTTAGTAAATGCCGCAACGACCAGTAAAAGAGTCAGCCATGCAAAAACCGAAAACAGCATCATACCTCTTTTACCCATATTTGTATGGATTACCTCGCCGATAGATTTACCTTTATGGCGGACAGATGCAAACAATGAACCAAAGTCATGTACTCCTCCGACAAATATACTGCCCAAAACTATCCATAAAAGCACAGGCACCCATCCGAAAATTGCCGCCTGAATAGGTCCGTTGATGGGACCTGCACCGGCTATTGAAGCAAAGTGGTGACCTAAAAGAACAGCAGGTTTTGTTGGCACATAATCTATACCATCATTAATTTCATGTGCCGGTGTTTTTCTGTCAGGCTCAATCCCCCATTGTTTAGCCAGCCATGCGCCGTATGTTACATAAGCTACAACAAAAACAACGATACTGGCGATAATAAGAATTAAAGAACTCATAGAATACCCTCCTTTTTAAAAAAGAATTGCTAATGCTTGCAAATTGGTTTAAAGATTGTAAACCTCACTGACCTCCTTACCTTTCTTATTTGCTGCTATTAAACCTTCATTAAGGGATACCAATATCAATCGTATATCAGCCCATCCCTTAAATCCAAATGCAAAACCTTTGTTATAATTAAAACGCTTTATTGTTTTTATTATTTCATCCGAATTTTCATTAACAATGTTATCGGTCACCAGCACCAATGTAATGGTACTGGACATATGTTCACTGCCGGGTTTTACTATTAATTCAATAGATTCTGTCAATACATCTATAATTTTCTTGAGAAAATTCATGCTTAAATTTTCACAATGTTTAATTAAACAATATTCATTATTTTCAAATGCATAAACAACCGCCTTTTTTAATAAGACATACTTTTCATTTCTCAAGTGATATTCTGCAAATATGTCGTACTGAAAATCATTAATTGGATAATTTCTCTTTATATCAAAACTGCTTTTCAGCTTTTCCTCTATCATATCTAAGTATTCAAATAATTCCATTTTAGCTCCTCTTTATATAAAAGCAATTATAGTTGAAATACTTCCGTGTTCTAAAAATATTTTACCACTATTGGAAACTTTAGTCAAATTTAAATATGTAATTTTTAATAATTATTTATGGCAAAATCATTGTTTCTATTGTATTGACAATAATTTGCGAGTAAAATATAATAATAATTAGGAATTAATAACCAGTATGTGTTATTATATTGTCATAGAAAATGTTTTTAGAGGAGGATTCGTTGGATAAAGAAAAAGCTAAAGAATTTATCGACAACTTAAGACTTTTCTTTCAGGGAGTTACCGATTTTAACCGAAAGTCCAGAGCATTGCTTATAAAAGAAGCTCATGATGAAATGGATGATTTTATTCTTTTGTGCTTTGGAGATTTGTTGGGAATACCCATACCTACCACTTATTATTCCTTAGAATTACTGCCGCTGATAGCCGAGGATTTGGATGGCTGGCAAAACAGGATGATAAGCAGGTTATATATTTGGCAGGAAAAATGGTCAGATTATGGTTTTGACGCTTAGGAGGGAATAATGAATAAAATTATATTTTTCGGAGGCAAGGGTGGAGTTGGAAAAACTACCTGCAGCTCGTCTTATGCTTTGTATGAAGCAAAAAGAGGATTAAAAACACTTTTAGTATCAACCGACCCGGCTCACTCAACATCCGATATCTTTGAAAAGACAATCAATGATACTGTAACCAGTATTTATCCGAATTTAGACGCAATTGAGATAAGCGGAGAAAAAGAAAGCAAAAAATATATGGACAGCGTGAGAGTGAGCTTAAAGCAAATAGTAAGCCCCATAATTGTTCAGGAAATCAATAAGCAGATAGATGCTGCATCCATTTCTCCGGGGACGGAAGAAGCAGCTTTATTTGATAAAATGATTGAAATTATAATTGAAAAAAATGATGAATATGACAAGATAATATTTGATACGGCTCCGACGGGTCATACTTTAAGGCTTTTATCATTGCCCGAGCTGTTGGGAGCCTGGCTTGATTCATTGATACAAAAAAGAAGCAAGTCCGTAAATCTTATGTCCATGGCGCTTAAGGGTCAAAAAGCTTCAGAAAAAGAATTGGAAAAGGATGAAGTCATCAAAGTGTTAAAAAGGAGATATGACAAAGTTCTTTCAGCAAAAAAAATAATGATGGATGACCGTCAATTGTCTTTTATCTTTGTTATTAATGCAGAAAAGCTTCCTATAGACGAAACCGTTAAGGCTATAAATATTTTGGAAAAATATAATATCTTTGTAAGCGGCATAATAGTTAATAAAATACTTCCGGATAATATGAAGGATGAATTTTGGCTCAGCAAAAAGGAGCAGGAACAAAAATACTTAAAGATTATTGCCAAAACCTTCAAAGAAAAAAGGATATTTACCCTGCCCCTTCTAAAGGAAGATATGAAGGCCGATAATCTTGAAATAATTGCCGATAAGTTTGCAGTTAAGATTTAGCCTCTTTGCTTTTTCCTATTTTGCTCAATGAATATGACAAAAACCAACATGCAATTAATATTATGAAATTAAGCAAGTAGTCTAAAGTAAATTCAACACCCGGAAATATGGAAACAACCGAGCCTAAAACAAGACCCAATATTGCATAGTATGTAATTCCATATGCCTTTTCGAAAAGTATACATATTAACTTTGCGAATAATAATACAGAAATTACAAATCCTATTCCAAGATAAAAAATAACAGCTATTTGTATATTGGAAATTGCGCCTATTACTATTTCATATGCTCCCATATACATAAGAATTATAGATGCGCTTATGCCCGGAATAATTGTTCCGAAACCTATAATAACACCGTAAATAATCATGTGTATGATACTTGTGCCCCCGTCATGCATAAAATTAACCGAATTATTTTCAAAATATGCCGCGATTAATGTTATGCCGAGAGATAGCACCAAGGCTATTAAATATTTATGCTTATAACCTTTTTTATTTGCTTCCTGTATTACGGAAGGCAAGGTACCGAACATCAAGCCGACAAACGCATATTTTACTTCAACTTCATGAAATTTAAACAAATACTCTATTATTCTGCTGAAAATCAAAACACCCGCCGCTCCTCCGATTCCAACAGGCATGAAATATATTATATTTTCCTTGAAATTTTTAGTGAAATTTGCAATAAAATATGTAATCTTGTCATACAAACCAAATATAACGGCTAATGCCCCGCCGCTTACTCCCGGGGCTATAGCCCCTGCACCCAATGCCATACCTTTTAAAAACCCGGACATAAAATTCATTTAATCACGCACCTATCTTTACGTCACTCCGAACCGCAGGTTAAAATTTCATGCATCTATCGCCTATGATGAAATTCTGCCGCCGGTCTCCAATGACAGCAATTTAACTTAATTATTTATTAAATTATATGGAAAAATAATAACTTTATCAATAAAGTTTTGTTTTATTTGTGTCTTACCACTTCAAATCTCTCTAACTTATAATTTTCCGCCGGTGAAATGCCTGCTTTTTTCAATGCTATTGAAACTTGCTCCTCCGCTGTGTCAACTCCCTCAAGATTTGGAAGCAGCAAGCCCTTTCTGTGACCCTTGGAAACTATTACTCCGTATTTTTCAGGATTTAATTCATCTGCTGACCTGATTTTTTCTGCATCCCCAAGTACATCCACGCTGTAGACCAGCCTTTTAAGCTCCTCTTCACAAACAGGAGGAAACCGCGGGTCCTCTGCCCCGGCACTTATTGCATTTTGGATAATTTCATCAGCAATGCTTTGGGTTGTCGGAGAAGTCGTACCTATACAGCCTCGCAAATTCCCGTCTAATTTCAGGGATACAAATACTCCCGCACGGTTGCTTGTCATATCATTGCTTAAATCATCCGGTCTTCGTATTATTTTACGGTTAATGACATAGCTCTCCAATGTTTGACGGGCAAGACGCACATATTCATCCTCTTCTGATTTTAACGATTCAACCCTTTCGGTTTCGTTTTTTAAATATATTTCATAGAAACAGCGTTCTTCATCATTTTCCAAGACATTAAATGCCGCAACCGCATAACCGACGCCAAAAGGTCCTTCATAGGACAGAAACTCCGAGCTGACGTTTTTTCTGTCCAACGCGCCCGCCATTATGATGAACGAGCGAAGTCCGCATTCACCGGCAGATTCACAAAAATCTTCGTCAAACTTCAGAAACTCCAAAAAGTTTCCCGTCTTCATAGCCTTGGTTACTTCCCTGTCAAATACGGGTCCTTCTTCTCTGTAACCGTAAGGTCCTTCGTCTTTTAGCATGTGAGATAAGTCTCCGCTTCCAATAAATACTATTGTTTTGCCGCTTTTTTCGGAAACCTCTCCTATGCATTTGCCAAATTTGTAATGCTCTAAAGAAGATAAGCCTGAAACTGATATGCGTATTAGCTTGTAATCATTATAATACTTGTTTACGAAATAAAGAGGTACCATTACACCGTGGTCTAATGATTTATTTTTCTCGCCTAAAATTCCGGCAGGAATTCCCTGCATTTCTGCTTCCCTTGAAATTTCACCGACTAATTCAATGTCATATTCAGCTTCCACAGTTATATCTCCATGGCCGAATTCCCCGAAGCTGCCTCTTGCACCTTTTCCCGGTGAAATGTGTATATAGTCCGAATACATTATCGAATGGGGAGTGGCTACAATTATTGTGTCAGGTTTAATTTCTGCTATACGCTTTGCAATGCTGTGATATGCATCTGATGTCCTTTGAATTTTTATTTGCTCTCCTCTTCCTATTTCAGGAATAATCAAGGGAGGATGCGGAAGGATAAAACCTGCTTTAACCGCCATAATTTAGACTCCTTTCTTACAGCCTGTCAATGCCCCGTTACCCGTAGGACGGGCAATTACTATGCAGACTGCATTTTTATCGCTTTTTTAAATATTATATATCCTATTATAAACATAAAGCTTATTACCAATACACCGAATTTTGAACTGCCTGTTATTTGTGTCGCAATTCCCATAATCATTGTACCGGTAAAGGAGGCTCCTTTGCCGAAAATATCATAAAATCCAAAATATTCGCTTGATTTTTCTTTAGGTATTATCTTTGCAAAATAGGAGCGTGACAAAGCTTGTATTGCTCCCTGAAAAACGGCAACGCAAACAGCTAAAAACCAGAATTCCCAGGTCTTGTCAAGTTGCAGCGCAAATAATGTAATCAAGAAATATCCCAAAATGCAAACACTGATTAAATTTGATGTTTTATACCTTTTAGACAGCTTGCCGAATATAATTGCAAAAGGAAAAGCAACCACCTGAGTTAAAAGCAGGGCTAAAAGCAAGTTGTTGTCGCTTATTCCCACGTCCTTCCCATAAGATGTAGCCATTCCTATAATTGTATGCACTCCGTCTATATAAAAGAAAAAAGCAAGCAAAAACGCAAATATATCCTTATGCTTTTTTACATCCCTAAATGTCTCACCAATACGTTTGAATGCTGTAAGCACAGGGTTTCTTTCGACCTCAACGTAATTAAGCTGCTTATAATTTCTTATAAGCGGCAAGCTTATTAATAACCACCACAATGAATTAAGAATAAAAGCCATTCCTGTTGCAAAGGATGAAGTCAGTCCTATTTTGTCCGCGGACAAAATTAATACAAGGCTGACGGTAAACGGAATACAGCTTCCTATATAACCCCATGCGTAACCGTGAGAAGACAATAAATCCATTCTGTCATCCGTTGTAACATCCGGAAGCATAGCGTCATAAAATATTAAGCTTCCCGAGATACCCACCCTTGCAAATACAAACAGCGTTAAAAATATTATCCATGACACGGGCAGGGACAGTGAAGCGCACCCAAGTACCCCCAACATTAAAAACAATGTAAACAAAGGCTTTTTATATCCCTTTGTATCCGCCAACGCTCC
>DCDU01000146.1 GCA_002316585.1 Firmicutes bacterium UBA1047
GCTAAAGGTGAAGCAAAAATTGCTGCAGAAGAATACTTAAAAGGCAATTTAGAATCAACCGGCTCAATTTGTCATGAACACCAGCATCATGATGAATGTAGGAGCTGATAATATGTTCATATAATTATAAAATAAATCAACAAAGCACCAAGATGTCACTCTTGGTGCTTTAAAAATTTTATAATGTTTCATATTATGAAAAATAGTTATTGAATTGCGGAACAATTTGTTATAATATATAAAGTAATAAAACGATAATAATATAGCAAAGGGGTATCATAAATGGAATTAGTCCAATCAGTAGACAGAACATTAACATTATTGGAAGTGCTTTCAGATTACAGTGATGGCTTAGGCATAACTGAAATAAGCGATTTGGTAGGCTTACATAAAAGCACTGTTCATAGATTGCTTTCGACACTTATTTATAAAGGATATGTAGTGCAGGATGAAGAATCAAGTAAGTACAAAATAACATTCAAACTTTTCGAATTAGGAAGCAAGAAAGTACATAAATTAGATTTATTAAAAATTTCCAGACCATATACAAAAATGCTTATGGAAAGTGTAAATGAAGTTGTACATTTAATTATTAGAGAGGAAACAGATATTGTTTACATTGATAAGGTTGAAGCAAATAATACCATAAGCATGGCATCTAGGATAGGTAAAAGAAATCCATTGTATTGCACAGCCACAGGCAAAGCCATTTTAGCTTTTTTACCGGAAGATGAAGTACTTAAAGTATGGAACAGCAGCAAAATAGTAAAGCTGACAAAAAATACAAATATAGATTTTATTTTATTTAAGAAAGAATTGCAGGAAGTCAAGAAAAACGGCTATGCAATTGACGATGAAGAAAACGAAATGGGAGTAAAATGCGTAGGTGCACCAATTTTTAACATGAGCGGGGATGTAGTTGCAGCTATAAGTGTATCAGGTCCCATAACCAGAATTACAGATGAAAAAATTGACTTTATTTCAAATGAAGTAATAAAAACAACCAATTTAATATCAAAAGAAATGGGATATAAATTGAACTAAATCTAAATAAATTTATGGCATACCCTTTAAAAGAAGGGTATTTTTAATGGTGTTTTTAAACTAAATATTTATTAAATAAAAGTATTGCAAAAAATTTAGTGTTATGCTATAATAAACCTAAAGTTCACCATTAGAAAAGGGGTTTCACGATATGAAACTAAACCTAAAATGAATTTTGGAAAAATTTTAAAAATTTCATGGGAGGAGATGATCAAAATTAAGGCATTGGTATATTTAGGACCTAATAATGTGAAATACCAAGAAATAACTGATCTCAAAACAAAGCCCGGACATGCAAAAATAAAGATTAAGTATTGCGGAATTTGTGGTGGGGATAGAGGCATTGTAGCAGGAACTCATCCCAGAGCAAAAGCACCGTTGGTTGTTGGACATGAATTTGTGGGAGTTATTGAAGAAATATCAGACAACGACAAAAACTTAAAAGTTGGTGATAGAGTTGTTGCATATCCTTTGATATCCTGTGGGAATTGTCTATCCTGCAGGACAGGTATTCCTCATGTATGTAAAACCTTAAAACTTTTGGGTATTGATGTTGATGGTGCTATGGCAGAATATGCCTTGGTTGATGAAAGCGTTCTTTTTAAGGTAGACGATAATGTTTCCAATGAAGTTGCGGCATTGATTGAGCCCCTGGCCGTCATTGTCAGAGCAATCCATCAGTCGCAATTTAAACTGCTTGATTCTACAGTTGTAATGGGGGCGGGTCCCATAGGAATAATTACGGCTATTGTCTTAAAACATTCCGGAGCATCAAGAATTGTAATTTCCGATTTAGATAATTCGAGGATAGAATTATGCAGGGAGTTTGGATTTAGAGCTGTTAATATTAAGGAAGAAAGTCTAAAAGATGTTGTTGATGAAATGACAAATAATGAAGGTGTCGATATTGTATTTGAAGCAAGTGGAACCGAACCCGCCACTTTTCAGAGCACGGAATTAGCTAAAATAGGTGGAATGATTTGTATGACAGGAATTCACAAGGCTCCTCACATTTTTAATCTACCACAGTTTAGTTTTAAGGAGCAGAAGATGGTTGCAACGAGAGTGTATACTAAGCATGAGTTTGAGCAGGCAGTTAACTTTGCAAAAGAAATTCATGATGAGTTAGAAAAGCTTGTAAGCCATATTATTCCCTTGAAAGAGGGGCATAAAGCATTTGATTACATAAACGATCCAAATGTGAATACGGTAAAAGTATTGCTTGATTGCACAGACATTTAGGTTGTATAGAATGGAGGTATCATGGATTACTTTAATATTGAAGGAAAAAGAGCAATTGTTACGGGAGGCTCCAGGGGCTTAGGAAGAGCAATGGCAGAAGCTCTTATGAATGCAGGTGTTGAAGTTGTACTGTTTGCTACTTCGGAGAAAATAAATGATATTGTTAAAGAATACAATGACAAAGGATTCAAGTGTCATGGAAAAATAGTTGATATTGGTAATGATAATGAAAGGCAGTCTGCATTTCAGGAAGCTTTAAAACTATTGGGAGGCAGGCTTGATATACTTGTTAATGCGGCAGGAGTTCAAAGAAGGCACAAAAGCGAGGAATTTCCCTTGGAAGATTGGTACCATGTAATAAATGTGAATCTTACAGCTGTTTTTTCTCTTTGTCAGATGGCATCCAAAGAAATGATAAAACAAAACCAAGGAAAAATCATTAATATTGCATCAATGCTTAGCTTTTTTGGAGGTTATACAGTGCCTGCTTATGCTGCAAGCAAGGGAGGCGTAGCTCAGCTTACAAAGGCTTTTTCAAACGAATGGGCAAGCCAAGGAATCAATATAAATGCAATTGCACCAGGTTATATGGCTACAGATATGAATACTGCACTGATTAATGATACAGTTCGGAACAAGGAAATACTTTCGCGAATTCCCGCTAATAGGTGGGGAACACCTGAGGATATGGCAGGAGTAGTACTGTTTCTTTCGTCGCCTGCATCTGATTATTTAAACGGAGCAATAATTCCTGTTGATGGGGGATATTTGGGCAGATAAAGGAGGGTTCAATGAAGGTATATTATGCATGTCATGCTGATGATGTAAAGAAATACAATACGGATGAACTTAGAAAATACTTTTTAATGAATGAAGTTTTTAAAGCAGATGATGTACTTTTATCATATAGCCATGTAGATCGAATTATTTTTGGAGGAGCTATGCCTGTTAACAAGTCACTAAAACTTGAAGCAGCAGATGAGCTCCGTGCGGACTATTTTTTACAAAGAAGAGAATTAGGAACAATTAACATAGGTGGTAATGGGAGAATTATTATTGATGACAAGGTGTATGAAATAAACAAAAATGATGCTATTTATATAGGAATGGGAGCCAAAGAAATAGTGTTTGAGTCTGTTGATTCAAATAAACCGGCAAAGTTTTACATCAATTCATGTCCTGCGCATCATTCTTATCCAATAAGAAAGATTTCCTATGAAGAAGCTATACATATTGAACTTGGCTCACAGGAAACGGTCAATGAAAGAACATTGAATCAATATATTCACCCAAGCGTGATTGATACATGTCAGTTATCTATGGGTATGACAGTTATTCATAAAGGCAGTGCATGGAATACAATGCCTACGCATACTCATGAGAGACGAATGGAAGTATATTTCTATTTTGATATGGATGAAGATTCAAGAGTGTTTCACATGATGGGGCAACCGAATGAGACAAGACATATTGTAATGAAAAATGATCAGGCAGTGATTTCTCCGAGTTGGTCAATTCATTCGGGAGTTGGAACAGGCTGCTACACTTTTATTTGGGGAATGTGCGGAGAAAACCAAGACTTTGATGATATGGACCATGTTAAAATGGATTTCTTGCGATAATTAAAAAGGAGATACTTATGAAGGTTATAATTACTGATTGCGACCATGAAAATATTGATATTGAGACGAGTGTTTTAAATAATGCCAATATTCCTTTTAAGCTTTTACAATGTAAGACAGAAGAAGATTTAATTAATAAATGCAAGGGAGCAGACATACTGATTAACCAGTATGCACCAATAACGCAAAATGTTATGGAAAACCTTAGTCCTGAACTTAAGCAGGTTGTGCGTTATGGGGTTGGAGTTGACAATGTAAATGTAAAAGCAGCTACAAAAATGGGAATAACAGTTTGCAATGTTCCGGATTACGGAACCAATGAAGTTGCTGATCATGCGCTGTCCTTAATGCTTGCAATCCAACGCAAAATTGTTCTCATGAGCAATTATACGAAAAATGAAAAATGGGATTATGTGAAGGCTATACCGGTTCATAGGCATGGTACATTGACTGTTGGAATTGTTGGTATTGGACGAATCGGGAAAGCATTTGCTAAACGTGTCAGTGTTCTTGGCTGTAATGTAGTTGCATATGACCCGAAATTTGATAAAAATATTAAAGATTGCAGGAGTTTTGTAAAGTCTGTTACTATGGAAGAACTTCTTGATATTTCAGACATTATTTCAATACATTGCCCCTCTGATAATACTATAGGTCTATTTAATGATGAAGCTTTCAATCGTATGAAAAAAACAGCATATATAATCAATACTGCACGTGGTGGCATTATCGACGAAGAAGCTTTGGATAGGGCTCTTTCTCAAGGAAAGATTGCCGGAGCTGCTATTGATGTGGTAAAGAAAGAACCGATGTCAACTGAATCACCGCTTTTTTGTCATGAAAATTTTATATGCACACCTCATATGGCTTGGTATTCAGAGGAAGCTGCATTAGAACTGAAAAGAAAGGTTGCAGAGGAAGCTGTTAGATTTGCAAAGGGAGAAGAAGTATTCTACCCTGTAAATAATATTTAATTGCAGGAATATAAAAAATAAGCCTGCGTTAAAATAAAAAATCCTATTATGAAATAGGAGGAAGTTAAAAAAAGGTAAAGGTAGAACCTTGTGCCGACAAACTCGGAGTATTCCGAGAGACTATTTTTAAATTAAGGAGGAGTAAGAAATGAAAAGGTTATCTATTTTACTATTGACATTGATATTAGTGCTAAGTGTATTAACAGGGTGCGGGGGAAATACAACATCTGCACCAACAACTGAACCAACAAATGGAAATGAACAAGATGAAGCAGTTAAAACAATAACACTTGAACTTGCATTTAATCAGAATGAGGCACATCCACAGTATATGGCTATGAAAGAATTTGGTAAAACTTTGTATGAAAGAACCAATGGTGCTTATAATGTTGAGATTTTCCCTAATGAATTGTTAGGTGCACAAAAAGAGACTGTTGAGATGGTTCAGTCTGGGACTATAGCAATGTCATTGGCTGGAGGAAGCTTAATGGAAAGCTGGAATCCTGATTTTTCTGTATTCAACCTGCCCTATGTATTTGACAGCATAGAACATCAAAGAGCAATAGTAAACGATCCGGAGATTGTCGGAGATTTATATGAATCTACAGCTGATAATGGGATAATTGTTATTGCGGCTTTCCACGGGGGAGTTAGAAATGTCTATACAGACGTAGGACCTATCAATACCCCTGCAGATTTAAATGGACTTCAGATTCGTGTTATGCAATCTGACACAAATCTTAAAATGATGGAACTTATGGGTGGTATTGGTATTGCAATGGGACAAGGCGAAGTTTACACAGCTATACAGACTGGGGTTCTTGACGGAGGAGAAAATAATGAGCTAATTTACACAAGTCTTCTTCATACAGAGGTTGCACCTTACTATTCATATACACAGCATTTGATGGTACCTGATTATCTTGTTATTAACACAAATATATGGAATGAAATGCCGGATGATGTAAAGACAATATTCAGAGAAGAATTGGATAAAGCTATTGACTATGAATATGACGTATTTGCAGAAGCTGTAGAAGCTGCAAAAAAAGTTGCAATTGAAGCAGGAGCAAACTTTAACGTTGCAGATATGGCTGCGTTCCAAGAAGCAGTATCTCCTCTAACTGAATCGAAATTAACTACGGATGTAACAAAAAATATTTATGCAGCTATGAGAGCGTGGAATAAATAAATAAATATTATGCTTTCCGTGTTTATCAGACTTATGATAAACACGGGGCATTTGTTTTAATATAAAATCTTACATGTGCTCAGGAGGGTTATATGGATAAAACGAAAATGGTATTAAATAAGATACTTACCACTTTTATTATTGCGTTGTTTGCTGGGCTTGTGATAGTAGTTTTTTGGCAAGTTATCGCTAGATATATTTTGAAAAATTCAAGTGCATTTTCTGAAGAATTGGCGAAAATTTTGTTTGTATGGGTATCTCTCCTTACAGCTGCATTGCTTTTTGGAGAGAAAGGTCATATGAACATTGCTGTTGTTGTCAACAAAATGCCATTAAAAGTAGGTTTGGCTGTTCAAATATTTGCAGGATTAATCAATATGGCGTTTATTGTATTTGTATTGGTCTTTGGTGGATATCTTGCTGTTAAGTTAGGCTGGTCTCAAACAAATGCTTCAATACCATTCTTTACTACCGGATTGATATATGCAGTTCTTCCAATCAGCGGTTTGTTTAGTATGTTTTATGAATTCTGCAATATTTATATTGATTTAGAAAGCATTATTTCAAGTAAATAAGATATTGTAAGATACTTCTACAAAGAATAGATTCTAGGAGGTATGTAGATGGGTGATTTAGCAATTCAAATTGGAATGATTATGTTGATTGTAGCTCCGACTCTGTTGATTATTGGAGTGCCAATAAGTGTTTCAATGGGACTTCCGGCTGTGATTGGAATGTTTTTAATTCTTAAACCAGAAGCAGTTGCCATTACTTCTGCTCAGAGAGTTTTTACCGGTATAAATTCATTTTCTTTGCTAGCTATTCCGTTTTTCGTGTTGGCCGGTGTAATAATGAACAATGGCGGTATAGCAAAAAGAATGATTACATTTGCAAAAGCGATAATAGGATTTATACCCGGTTCTTTAGCGCAGGCTAATATAGTTGCGAATATGTTTTTCGGTGCTGTAAGTGGTTCAGGAGTTGCAGCTGCCGCCGCTATCGGAGGTGTAATGGGGCCTATAGAAAAGGAGGAAGGATATGATCCTGCTTATTCTGCAGCTGTAAACACAGCTTCAGCTCCTTGTGGAATGATTATTCCGCCAAGCAATACTTTTATAGTGTATTCCCTGGCGAGCGGAGGAGCATCTGTTGCAGCTCTTTTTCTGGCAGGTTATATTCCCGGAATACTGTGGGGTTTAGTCTGTATGGCTATAGCATTTATTTATGCAAAAAAACTAGATTACAAACCATCTGTAATAAAAGGTTTAAGCGCGAAATTTATGGCTTTTGTTGATGCAATTCCATCGATATTCTTAATATTTATTATAATTGGTGGGATTATTTCCGGCGTATTTACACCAACGGAAGCAAGCTGTGTTTCTGTAGTATATGCATTGGTACTATCATTTTTATATAAAAGCATCAAAATAGAGGATTTGCCTGGAATATTAATATCTGCAGCAAAAACAACAGGAATGATTATGCTGATGATTGGAAGTTCAACAGTATTGAGTTGGACGATGTCGTATACTAAAATACCTACACTTTTAGCAAATTTATTTCTTTCTTTTACAGACAATTCCATAATTATACTCTTGTTGATGAATTTAGTAATTCTAATAATGGGCTGCATTATGGATCCTACTCCTATAATATTGATTTTCACACCGATCTTTTTACCGGTTGCTTTAGAATTAGGAATTAATATTATTCACTTTGGTGTTATAATGGTTTTCAATACAGCCATAGGTACTATAACACCACCTGTAGGGCCAATTTTGTTCACAGGTTGCAGGGTTGCTAATCTTAGAATTGAAGATATAGTCGGATATCTATTGCCGTATTTTATTGCACTCATTGTTTTATTGTTGTTTGTAACTTTTGTACCGGCATTAACTCTTACATTACCTGGATTGGCTGGATATATATATTAAGAGGGAGGTTTATGATGAATGATTTATTAAAAAAAATATCTGCATATGGAATTGTACCGGTTATTAAAATAAATGATGTAAAAAAAGCAATACCTTTGGCAAAAGCACTGAAAGAAGGCGGATTACCTATAGCAGAGGTTACATTTCGAACAGAGCAGGCTGAAGAAGCAATTAAGCTTATAAGCAAAGAATTTCCTGAGATGCTTGTGGGGGCTGGTACGGTACTTAATATAGAGCAAGTTCAAAAAGCTGTTAATGCAGGCGCTATGTTTATAGTAAGTCCGGGCTTCAATCATAATGTTGTAAGTTATTGCATTAAAAACAATATTGCTATCATACCCGGAACTTCAACTCCAAGCGATATGGAAGCTGCCATGGAAGCTGGACTTAATGTTGTGAAGTTTTTCCCTGCAGAGCAAAGCGGTGGAGTTTCATATTTGAAAGCAGTCAGTGGACCTTATACTAATTTAAAATTCATTCCTACAGGAGGAATCAATATAAAAAATTTAAATTTATACCTTTCTCAAAAGAATGTTGCAGCTTGCGG
>DCDU01000231.1:0-1295 GCA_002316585.1 Firmicutes bacterium UBA1047
ATCTTACCAATATTGACATTCCGCGCATTTAGTGGTATACTAATTTATAAACTTAGTAAATTAGTAAATAAGGAGTATAAAATGAAAATACCAACAACTTTAAAACATAAGCCGGTAATTGTCTCAGAAAATTACGAAAATGTTGACGGGAGAAATGCATATAATTCAGATGCAAAGGGTTTGTCATTGGGACTTGCTCAGTGGAATGACAGAGGAAAAGTTGATATTTCCGCAAAGGTGTGGAGATATACGGGAGAGAAATGGTCCAGACAATCGGAAGAGCTTCCCCTGCACAGAGTTTTGGATTTGGCAATACTGATTTTAAGAGCACAGCTTCATTTTGGGGGAGCATATAAATATGAAAAGCTGTATGACACGGAAAACACCGTAATTGACAGAGTGGGCATGCAAGGAGATGCAATGACTGTGGAAGTATGTACCGACAACGAAAGAATAGATGAGGATATCCGATTATTCAGACAGGCGCTAAGCGATGATGGTGAGATAATTGGAGAAAGACTAAAAATTTTATCAAGATTATTAAATGAAATGGGATATGGCGGTAAATAATATGGACAGAAAAAAAGAATTAAAAGAGCAATACAAACAAATGAAGACAGAAATGGGCATAATGATTGTTCAAAATAAAATCAACAATAAATATATTTTGGTACCTACTCAAAATTTAAAAGGAATGATAAACAGAGTAAGATTTCAGCTGAGCAGCGGAGGGCATCCGAACAGGGAGCTTCAAACGGAATGGAATGAATTTGGCGAAGGTAATTTTAATTTTGAAACACTTGAGGTCCTTGAATATGACAAGGATGAATCCAAGACAGACTACTCAGAGGAGCTTAACATAATGGAAATTATCTGGACGGAAAAATTGTCAGGCAAGAAGATGGAAGCATATAAAAAGGTGAGAATATGAGTTTAATACCAAGGGATGTTCATCCTTCCTGGAATAAATTTCTCACTGATGATATTATTTCGGAATTGGATGACATAGAAACAAAGATAGGAAACAATATAAACCCCGCTCATGATAATGTACTGCGTTTTATGAAATGTGATTTGTATGATATAAAGGTTGTAATATTAGGGCAGGACCCATATCCTGAAAAAGGAAGAGCCACAGGCCGAGCCTTTGAAGTGGGTGATTTATTGTCTTGGAACCAAACATTCAGGCAAGTGTCTTTAAAGAATATTATAAGGTTAATATACAAAAATTATAATGGAATAAATGAGTACAGAGATATTAAGAAATTTTCCGAAATACAAAAAGAAATAAAGGA
>DCDU01000231.1:1477-7020 GCA_002316585.1 Firmicutes bacterium UBA1047
AAGATTTTTAAATCATGGGAAAAACAAGGAGTGCTTCTGCTTAACACGTATTTATCTGTTGAAGCAGGCATTACGGGAAGCCATATACCCATATGGAAAGGCTTCAGCGAAAAATTGCTGAAATTCATATCTGAAGAAAATAGAAATATTAACTGGTTTCTGTGGGGCAGGATGGCGGAAGAAAAAAAACAATTTATAAAATACGGCAAATACTATATAAGCAGGCATCCTATGATGTGTTCGGAAACATACGAAGATGATTTTTTAAGGAGCAGCTGTTTTAAGGATACAATGGATATAATTAATTGGAAGGGAAATCCTGATGTAATCTGAGCATCATTGGCGGATGATTTTATTGACATACCCGAAATGGTAGGGGAAGCGCCGTATGATAAGTAATTGGAAAGTCAATGATACGGATATTCAAAATCAATGACAATATTCCTTTCTGCCGTCAAAGTAATCACACCTTCTGTAATATTTCAAATCCTGCTTCCAAAGCTGCCTATAAACAGGAATATTGTCCTTGTAATCGGGACTATCCCAATCTGTAAACAAAAATCCGTTAGTTCCTGTTCTTATGAGAGGTATTTTTTTGTCGGAAGCATATTTTATCAAGCGAATTAATTCATCCTTGAAAATAAAAGGTTCCCCTCCCGTAAACGATAAAGATTGAATATTTTGACCGGCTGCGGCATCTATTATTTTTATAATTTCTTCTTCAGGCAGCTTATAACGTTCATATGTTTCTGTTTTTCGCATGCTGCACTCGGGCATTCGGCATTGCAAAAATCCGTATATTGAATTACCAATTGTCCGGGAATTCTTCCCTTCAAAATTGACCTTGCACTGTTAAAATTAAGTATTGATTTGCCGTTCATTTTATCCTCCCTTATGTTATCTAAATCCGTCCGACGGAATAATATTTAAATCCTTTTTCAGTCATGTATTCCTTGTTGTAAATATTTCTTAAATCAAAAAAGTAATCGCCCTTCATGCCTGATTTAATTCTTTCAACATTTTTAATTGCAAGAAAAAAGCAATTAATTGCAAATCCCCTTTATTTAAAACGCTTGTTTATTGCAAGTAACAAATGAATAATTGCAAATAATGCTTATAAATATAGAATAAACAGCAAAATATAAAGAAATATGAAATAAACACTTGACGTTGTTGCAAATTAATATTATAATAACCCTTATAATATTGAAAATCTAAAAATGCGAAATGCAACTAATTAATTATAACTTTCATTTGGTTGTATGCAGGAGGTCAAGATGAAATATAATGCTGTAGATGTAATTAAACCAAAGCTATATAAGAATGTTTTCCCTTATGAAGAAATTCCTAAAATTAAATTTAATAATATTCAGCTTCCTATGAATATTCCGGACAATATATGGATTACCGATACAACCTTCAGGGACGGACAACAATCAATGACAAGCATGAACTCTGAGCAGATGGTAAAGTTATTTGATTTTCTTCATG
Organism: Firmicutes bacterium UBA1047; assembly: GCA_002316585.1. GTDB lineage: Bacteria > Bacillota > Clostridia > Tissierellales > Sedimentibacteraceae > Sedimentibacter. Next base: position 2,969 of record DCDU01000231.1, read on the forward strand.
AATTAGACAATGAATCGGGAATAATTAAGCAAACCGAATTTTTTCTGTATTCTCAAAAAGACAGAAAGGCTGTTGAGGAATGCATGAAAAAGGATTATAAGTTTCCTGAAATCACATCCTGGATAAGAGCCAACAAGGAAGATTTTAATTTGGTAAAATCAATGGGAATAAAAGAAACAGGGATTTTGATGTCCTGCTCCGATTACCACATATTCAATAAATTGAACAAAACAAGAGCGGAAGCAATGAAGATGTACTTAGATATTGCATATGCGGCTTTGGAAAACGGAATTGTTCCAAGATGTCATTTTGAGGATATCACAAGAGCTGATTTTTATGGTTTTGTCGTTCCGTTGGCGAAAAATTTGATGGAGATGAGAAAGGACAGCAAAATAAATGTAAAAATCAGAGCCTGCGATACATTGGGGGTGGGAGTATCTCATGCGGGAGTAGAGCTTCCAAGGTCTGTGCCTGCAATTATTCACGGGCTGAAATACTATGCGGATGTTCCCTCTGAATCCATTGAATGGCACGGTCACAACGATTATTATGCCGCAGTAACCAACTCAACAACCTCATGGCTGTACGGAGGCTCTTCGGTAAATACAACATTGTTTGGAATTGGCGAAAGGGTGGGCAACACACCTCTTGAGGCAATGGTTATAGAATATGCCCAAATTAAAGGCAATGTAAAATCAATGAAATTAAAAGTAATCAATGAAATAGAAAAATACTTTGAAAAAGAGCTTAATTATGACATTCCTCCCAAAACCCCATTTGTGGGCAGCGAATTCAATGTTACAAAGGCAGGGATTCATGCAGACGGTCTTCTTAAGGATGAAGAAATTTACAACAGCTTTGATACGAGGAAAATTCTTGATAAGGCACCATTGGTTGCCATTAATTCATATTCGGGAATTTCGAGTATCGCATATTGGATTAACAGTTATTTTGGATTAAAAGACAATAATAAAATCCACAAAAATGATGAAAGATTATTATCTATAAAGAATAAGATAGATGAAGAATATGAAAACGGAAGAACAACCAATATATCGAGCGAAGAAATGGAAAACATGTCAAACCATTATATCTTCAGCTTGATAAACAAGGCGATATAGGAGGCATCATGCAGACATTATCTGAAAAAATAATTAAAAACCACTTAGCATCAGGTGAAATGATTCCCGGAAAAGAAATAGGAATTAAAATAGATCAGACATTAACTCAGGATTCTACGGGGACAATGGCTTATCTGCAATTTGAATCAATGGAAATTGACAAGGTTAAAACTAAGCGTTCCGTTGCATATATAGACCACAATATGCTTCAGGCAGGACCTGAAAACGCCGATGACCACCTTTATATTCAAACAGTTGCCAAAAAATACGGGATTTATTTTTCAAAGCCGGGAAACGGCATCTGCCATCAGGTTCACTTAGAGAGATTTTCAGTTCCGGGGGATACTCTCCTTGGCTCAGACAGCCATACACCAACCTGCGGAGGAATGGGAATGCTTGCCATAGGTGCGGGAGGACTTGATGTGGCGGCGGCTATGGCAGGCGGAGAATACAATATTATAATGCCAAGAATCGTAAATGTGGAGTTAAAAGGCAAACTTAAAAAATTCACCTCTGCCAAGGATATAATACTTGAAGTATTGAAGCATTTCACCGTTAAAGGCGGAGTAAATAAAATATTTGAATATACAGGAGAAGGAGTGAAGACTCTTTCCGTTCCCGAAAGAGGAACCATAGCAAATATGGGTGCGGAGCTTGGGGCAACAACTTCCGTTTTTCCTTCCGATGAAAGAACCTTGGAATTCCTTAGGGCACAGGGAAGAGAAAATGATTATATTGAGCTAAAGGCTGATAAAGGTGCTGTTTATTCGGAAAAAATAACTATTGATTTGGATTTGCTTGAACCGAATATAGCACTTCCTCATTCGCCGGATGCGGTGGTTCCGGTAAGTGAAGTTCGAGGCAGGAAGGTAACTCAGGTAGCCATAGGAAGTTGTACCAATTCTTCATATTATGACTTGATGAAGGTTGCAGGTATACTTGAAGGTCATACAGTCCATGAAAATGTATCATTGGTAATATCCCCGGGCTCGAAGCAGGTTCTTGCAATGATTGCACGAAACGGTGCCTTGGCTGAAATGATATCAGCAGGTGCCCGTATTCTTGAAAGCGGCTGCGGTCCTTGTATAGGAATGGGCCAGGCACCAAGTACAAACGGTGTATCTCTCAGAACATTTAACAGAAACTTTAAGGGAAGATGCGGAACTCAATCAGCGGATGTGTACTTAGCAAGTCCCGAGGTAGCTGCTTTTTCCGCAATTAAAGGTTATATTGCGGGAAGGGAAGATTTTGACGATGAGGTTGATTTAAATATTGAAATGCCGGAAGAATTTTTTGCATGTGATAACATGATAATAAGACCTGCGGAAGATGGCAGCAATGTTGAAATAATCAGAGGACCTAACATAAAGCCGTTTCCGAAGAGCAAACACATGGATAATACAACAAAAGGAAAAGTATTAATAAAAGTCGGAGATGATGTTACAACGGATGCAATCATGCCTTCCAATGCAAAACTTCTTCCATACAGGTCAAATATACCGTATTTATCCGAATTTTGTTTTTCTCAGACAGATGCTGATTTTCCAAAAAGAGCAAAGGAAAACAATGGAGGCATAATCGTTGCCGGAAAAAATTACGGACAAGGCTCAAGCAGGGAGCATGCGGCCTTAGCTCCGTTGTACCTCGGTATTAAAGCGGTAATTGCTAAATCTTTTGCCAGGATTCATAAAAGCAATTTAGTAAATAACGGAATACTTCCATTAACCTTTATAAATGAAGCGGATTATGAAGATATTGATATGATGGATGAAATAGTAATAGACAATCTTTCAGCCCAGGTTGAAAACAACATAGTTATGGTTGAAAACAAAACAAAGAATAAGAAATATGAAACAAATCTTATGCTGTCGCAAAGGGCCGTTAAAATACTTAAGGCAGGCGGACTTTTAAATTTTATGAGCAAGCAGGTGGTAAAATGAAAAGGAAAGTAACATTGATTCCCGGAGATGGGATAGGTTTGGAAATAATGCAGGCAGCAAGAGAAATAATAGATGCCGCAACAGATAATATTGAATGGGAAGAAGCAGAGGCAGGAAATACCGCATATGAAAAGTGCGGTGTTTTAATTCCGGAAGATACTTTAAAAAGCATAGAAAAAAACAAAACAGCATTAAAAGGTCCCATAACCACACCGGTAGGAAAGGGATTCAGAAGCATTAATGTGGAGCTGAGACAAAGATTTAATCTGTATGCCAATGTGAGACCTGTAAAGTCTTATGAAGGCATAGATTCTCTGTACAAGGATTTGGACTTGGTTATAGTGAGGGAAAATACGGAAGACCTGTATAAAGGAATTGAGCATATGGTGACTCCGGATGCTGCGGAAAGTATTAAAATTATAACAAGAAGCGCAAGTGAAAGAATAGCAGACTTTGCATTTAAATTAGCTTTAAAGGAAAACAGAAATAAAATTACATTAACTCATAAGGCAAATATTATGAAATTATCCGACGGATTATTTTTAGAATCCGGCAGAAAGATAGCGCAAAAATATCCTAATGTTAAATTTGAGGATGTTATTGTTGATGCTATGTCAATGAAGTTAATTATGAATCCTCATGATTATCAGATAATAGTTGCCCCTAATTTATACGGAGATATATTGTCGGATATGGCAGCGGGCCTAATCGGAGGCTTGGGAATGGCGCCAAGCGCCAATATCGGAGAGGACATTGCAATATTTGAACCTGTACATGGCTCGGCACCGGATATAGCGGGAAAAAATATTGCAAATCCCACTTCGGCAATTTTATCAGGAATTATGATGCTGCGCTATACCGGGGAAGAAAAAGCGGCATTAAAAATTGAAAATGCTTTGAAAAATGTTCTTAAAAACAAGGAATTGCACACAAGAGACATAGGGGGAAATTTAACTACAACTGAATTTAAAGATGAGGTACTCAGAAATTT
>DCDU01000231.1:7187-7935 GCA_002316585.1 Firmicutes bacterium UBA1047
ACTCAGAAATTTGACCAAATAAATTTGACTCTCCTTAATTGAAAGTATATAATTTATAAATAAGCTTAAGAGAAATTTCTAAATTTACAGACTTTTTGTATTATAATAATTTAAATTAAGGAAGGGATGTATTTATGAGCAACTTATTAACTGAAGCAAAAGCTTTGCAGGACATAATTGTAAAAGACAGAAGGCATATACATCAGAATGCGGAACTTGGAATGGATTTGCCTGTAACTTCTGCATATGTGGTTAAAAGACTGAAGGAAATGGGATATGAGCCTCAAGTAATTGCAGATTCGGGAGTTGTGGCATTGGCAGGCGGCAGGAAGCCCGGAAAAACAATACTCTTAAGAGCTGATATGGATGCCTTGCCCATTCTTGAGGAAAATGATTTGGAGTATAAATCCAAGACGCAAAATATGCATGCATGCGGACATGATACACATGCGGCAATGCTTTTGGGAGCCGCACAACTTTTAAAGACTCATGAAGATGAAATAGAAGGTACGGTTAAATTGATGTTTCAGCCCGCAGAGGAAAGCTTATCAGGCGCAAAAGCCATGATAGAAGCAGGAATCCTTGAATCACCAAAAGTGGATGCTGCGGCAATGGTTCATATATTTTCGGGAATGCCCATGAAGTCTGGTACATTGGTGGTATCAGAACCCGGTTATTCTACTTCATCTGCCGATATGTTTCATATAAATATAAAAGGTAAAGGCGGTCATGGGGCTATGCCTCAAGA
>DCDU01000231.1:8096-17512 GCA_002316585.1 Firmicutes bacterium UBA1047
GCTATGCCTCAAGATTCCGTAGACCCATTGAATGTGGCAGCCCATATTTTTATAGCCTTGCAAGAAATTATAGCAAGAGAAACTACTCCCTCAAACACAGCTGTTATTACGGTAGGTCAAATGCACGGAGGAAATGCCGCAAATATTATTCCTGACACGGCATTTTTGGAAGGAAGTATAAGAGCATTTGATAAAAATGACAGAAAATTAATGAGAAATCGTGTAGTTGAAATATCAAAAGGTATGGCATCTGTATTCAGAGCTGCAGCTGAGGTGGAATTTAGAATGGAATGTCCGTCGGTTTACAATGACAAAGGTCTTTCTGATTTAGCTGTTAAGGCAAATAAGGAGATGCTTGGAGGAGATAATGTTATTGTATTCCAAGATATATTTCCGGGAGGTAAAATGACAGGTTCAGAAGACTTCGGATATATAAGCGAAAAAGTTCCCTCGGTGATGATGGCTTTAGGCGGCGGTTCGCCTGAGGAGGGATATCCTTACCCTCAGCACCATCCGAAGGTTAATTTTAATGAAGATATATTGCATAAGGGTTCTGCGGTATATGCAAACACAGCAATACAATGGCTGAAAAACAATAAGTAATTTTAACGGAGCTATTGCATGAGATACTTCGCTGCTGCTCAAAGTGCGGTTCGATAATAAACGTCCGGATGTCACTTATGGCACTAAGAGAAGAATCTCATGTTTCAATATGATATGTGAATGCTAAAAGTGTACAAATGTTTATTTTGTCTGCAAACGGGAATACAAGTAGAAGCGTTGAAATTCTAACAAAAATTTATTGTAAAAATTGTAGAATTATGTTATAATCCTTTTTATGAATAAATAAAATTTGCTCGGACATTATTCTGTCATCAGCAACAATCCAATAAAATTCGTTATTGCCACATTTTCTACTTTCAATCAAAGTACTAATAATTTTCGACAATAACCCAAAAATGTTATTTTTAATTGAGACTGATATACTTGGATATTTTTATTTTATTTTTGTTTAAAAATAACTTGGAACTCTATTTTTGGATTGTTAAAAATTGAGCAAAAAAAGGAGGATGTATGAATGGATTAACAGCAATTGTTGTCATACTGATAGCGTTTGCTATCGGTGATTATGTATCGTTTAGAACAAGTGCTACATTTTCAATGCTATTTACTACGGCAGTTATTTTTCTGGTATCATTTTGGATGGGCTTGCCACCGACTGTTTTTAACGACTCAGGACTTTTGACAGTTGGGGTATTAACAATGCCGCTTTTACTGACTAACATGGGTACAATGATTAGTTTAAAGGAATTAGCTAAGCAGTGGAAGACTGTGCTGATTGCATTGGCGGCAGTCATTGGAATAGGTGTATTGATTTACTTGGCAGGCGGGCCTTTATTCGGAAAAGAAATGGCAGCAGCTGCTGCGCCGCCGATTTCGGGAGGAGTTGTTGCGGCACTTATAGTCAGCGAAGCCGCAAAAGCAAAAGGGCTTGAATCAATTGCAGTATTTGCAACCTTGCTTCTTGTAACACAAACCTTCTTTGGTACGCCGGTAGCATCTTTTTGCCTTAAAAAAGAAGCAAGACGTGTATTGGCATTAAGTAAAACTTCGGACGCAGAAGATGAAGCGGAAGAAATAGTGACTGAAGAACCAAAAAAACGTATATTTCCTATAACAAGAAAAGAGCTTCAAACTAGTTCCATATTATTGCTTAAGATAGCCATCGTATCGTTTTTAGCGGTTAAGGTGTCTGAGCTTACAAACGGAGTAGTAAATTCATTGATAGTTTGCTTGGTATTTGGTGTAATTGCAAGAGAAATAGGATTTCTTGAAAAAGATTCAATGACCACTGCAAACAGCCAGGGCTTTGTAATGATTTGTCTCTTGACTGTTATTTTTGCAAACCTGTCAAGCGCCACGCCTGAAATGTTACTGTCATTAATAATTCCGATAATCGGATGTTTGGTTTTGGGGGTTATAGGATTCAGTATTTTTTCATCAATTGCAGGAAAATTACTTGGTATAGATAAATTCATGGCTATTGCAATCGGTTCTACTGCATTATTCGGATTTCCGGGAACCTTCATTATTTCAAATGAGGTTGCGAATGCAGTTGGAAAAAACGATGAAGAGCGTAAGATTATTTTGGATGCAATACTTCCGAAGATGCTTATTGCAGGTTTTGTTACGGTATCAATAGCATCTGTAGTTCTTGCGGGAGTTATGTCTAAATTAATATAGTTTCAGTATGGAGGTAAGTAATGAATATTAAAGAGCTGTCAAAAAAATATGAGCAGTATACTATTAACATGCGAAGAGAATTTCACATGTATCCTGAACTGAGCATGAAGGAAGTAAGAACTTCCAACAGAATAAAAGAAGAGTTGACAAAAATAGGCATTCCTTTTGAATCAATAGGTACAGGAGTAGTGGCAACAATTAAAGGTAAAAATGAAGGCAAGACGATTGCTTTAAGAGCTGATATAGATGCATTGGAAGTTAATGAAATTCGTGATGTTCCTTATAAATCCAAAAATGAAGGCGTTATGCATGCCTGCGGACATGATGCACATGGTGCAATGCTTTTAGGTGCGGCTCATGTTTTGAATGATATAAAGGATGAATTTAACGGTACTGTCAAGCTGATGTTTCAGCCTGCGGAGGAAACAGCACAAGGAGCAAAGGCCTTGATAGAAGGCGGCGCATTGAATGGTGTTGATGAAGTATTCGGAATGCACGTTATGGGCAATTTTCCCTCGGGAAAAATTGCTGTAGGAGAAGGTCCTCGCATGGCATCGGCAGATATGTTCAGGATAAAAGTTAAAGGTGTAGGCGGACACGGTTCCATGCCAAACTATGGAGTGGATGCCCTCGTGGCAGCATCTGCCATAGTTATGAACCTTCAAACAGTGGTAAGCAGAGAAGTATCTCCGATGGAAAGCGCTGTTGTAAGTGTTGGGAAATTAGTTTCCGGAACAAGATTTAATGTAATAGCCGATGAAGCAATAATGGAGGGCACTACAAGATGCTTCAGCTATGAAGTGAGAGAGCAGCTGCCTGCTGCCATGGAAAGAATTGTTAAATCAACGGCTGCAAGCTATAGAGCAGAAGCTGAATTCGAGTATAATTTTCTGACAGCTCCAACCATTAACAATAAAGAATCAACTGAAAGAGCAAAAAAAGCAATAGAAAAAATCATGTCTGAGGATGCCGTCATGGAAATGCCGAAAACTGCAGGCGCTGAAGACTTCTCCGAATACTTGGAAATGGTTCCCGGCACATTTGCCATTGTAGGAACAGCCAATAAAGATAAGGATACCTGCCATTCAAATCATCATCCTATGTTTGATATTGATGAAGATATGTTGGTAAACGGAGTTGCTTTGCACACTCAATATGCATTTGATTATTTAATGAATAAATAACATTCCGGTAATTACCGGGAATTCCAATCGGAAGTTATAATTTAAGAAAGGGGCTATCCTGAAGGGTGTTGCCCCAAAATTCCTTAAATATTAAGATTTATTAAGAAGTTAAAAATTCCTTGAGATTTCAACAAAGGAATTTTTTTCTTGCTATGACAAATTTCGATATTATTTTTGAAACCGCGATATTCCAATGATATTTACAACTTATAATGATATAAACTATATGTAGTATTTGATTGACATATTTTCAGGTTACTGCTACAATATATAGTACCACATAAAATAACAGGGAGAAAAGGGAAATGATAAGAATATTAAAAAGAACCGGTAATTTTGTTGATTTTAATGCCGACAAAATCAGCAATGCCATTATAAAGGCAATGAAAGAAACCAAGGACGGTGTTGATGAAAAATTAGCTGATGAAATAAGCCTAAAAATTGAAGAAGAGCTTTCAAATAAAAATTTTCCAATACCTGTAGAAATGGTACAGGACTTGGTTGAAAATTATCTGATGGACAGTGTCAGAAAAGATGTCGCCAAGAAATATATATTATACAGATACGAGAGGGATAAGTCAAGAGATTCAAGAAAAAGAAAGGATTACAAGCTTCTCAGCGAAGAGTTTATCAGCAAGTACAAGCACATAGGTTCTCCTATGAATCAGCTTGGAAATTTTGTTTATTACAGAACCTATTCCAGATGGCTTCCGGAAGAAAGAAGAAGAGAGTATTGGTGGGAAACCGTAAGAAGAGCTGTTGAATATAACTGCAGTTTGGTTCCTACCAAGAAAGAAGAAGCAGAGCAATTATATGATAATATATTTAACTTAAGGCAATTTTTGTCCGGCAGAACATTTTGGGTTGGAGGCACTCCCGTTTCATACAACTATCCAATGGCAAACTTCAACTGCGCATTTGAAGTGATAAACGACTTTCATTCATTCAGGGATTTATTTTACCTGTTGATGATAGGCTCCGGAGTAGGTGTAAGAATTTTAAAAAGCGATATTGAGCAGCTGCCAAAAATAAGAGGGAATTATAAAATAATTCATGAAGATTACACTCCCGTGGAGAAATCCAAAAGGGAAGATAACACAGGTGTTGAATTCAGTCACAATAATTCCGTTAAAATTACCGTAGGCGACAGCAAAGAAGGATGGGTACAGTCCCTTGACCATTTCTTCAGCTTTATAAATTCAAGTGAATATAGGAATATCAATACAATTATTATTAACTATAACAACGTCAGACCAAAGGGAGAAGTGTTAAAAACATTCGGGGGAACAGCCAGCGGTCATTCAAGCATGAAAAATATGTTTACAAAAATAGACTTGGTTATTAAAAAGCGCGGAGCCATTGAAGGCAAGGACAGATTCAAGCTCAAACCTATCGACTGTCTTGATATTGCAAACATCATAGGAGAAAATGTAGTAGTCGGCGGTGTGAGAAGAACAGCAGAAATAATGCTTATTGATTATGACGATACGGATTGTATTGAAGCTAAAAGCAAGCTTTACAAACAAATAGACGGTCAATGGATTGTTGATAAAGACATAATCCACCGCTCCATGAGCAACAATTCAATTTATTACAGGAAAAAACCGACTCGCGAGCAGTTAAATTGGCAAATTGAACAAATGCGATATTCAGGGGAGCCCGGATGGGTTAATGAAGAGGCAGGCAGTAAAAGAAGACCTAATATGAACGGAGTTAATCCATGCGGAGAAATACTGCTGGATAATAAAGGGTTATGTAATTTAACAACTGTAAATGTTTATGCATTTGTTGATGAAGATGGAAATTTAGATGAAAAAGGGCTTTTAAGAGCTCAGCGTCTGTCGTCAAGAGCCGCTTACAGAATGACTTGCGTGGAGCTTGAATTATCCCAGTGGGACAGAGTACAGCAAAGAGATAAATTGACAGGATGCTCCCTTACGGGGTGGCAGGACATGGTTAATGCCGCGGGTCTTAACAGGGAGCAGCAGGCATCATTGTTAAGAAAGCTGAGAGAAGCCGCTCATGATGAAGCGGAAAGATATGCAGGTGAAGTAGGAGAAAAAGCACCTATTTTAGTTACTACCGTTAAACCGGAAGGAACATTGTCTCAGCTTCCCAGTGTTTCAAGCGGTGTTCACTATTCACATTCGCCATACTTCTTAAGAAGAGTAAGAATCAACAGCCACGACCCCTTGGTAAAGGTATGTGAAGAATTGGATTACTCAATATATCCTGAAGTAGGTCAGGACATAAAAACATGCACCACAAAGGTTATAGAGTTTCCGCAGAAAGCTCCTGCCGGAAGAACTAAATACGATGTGACGGCGATTGAACAGTTAGAAAACTATAAATTGTTCATGGAAAATTATGTTGAGCATAATTGCTCAATCACAGTCCATGTAAGAGACCATGAATGGGAGCAGGTCGAAAATTGGGTATGGGATAACTGGGACGATATAGTTGCACTTTCTTTCCTTTCCCTGGATGACAGTTTTTATCAGCTTATGCCATATGAGTCAATAACCGAAGAAGAATACAACAAGAGAGTAAAAGAAATGAAACCTTTCATTCCGTCTCTATTAAGCAAGTATGAAGTTCAGGAAGAAGTGCTGGATGTAGGAACTGACGGCTGCGACACAGGTCTTTGCCCCATAAGATAAAGAAATATAAATAAAATAGTCCTCTAATTCCATGAGTTGGAACTTAGAGGACTATTTTACTTGTTGACATTTTATTTCAAATAATGTAACATAATATTGAAATAAAATGTCATATTTATTTGAGGTGTTAAGATGATAGATATTTTAAATAAGGTTCTCAATAAAAGGAAGAAATTGGCGATAGGGCTTATGTCAGGTACATCTGCCGACGGAATTGATGCTTGTTTAATTGAAATAGAAGGTAATTATACAGACACTAAAATTAAATTAATTGACTTTATAACATTGAATTATACAAGCAAAGAAAAGGAAAGAATATTAAAACTATGCGATGTAAACACTTCAACGGTAAGTGAAATATGTTATATGAATAAATACCTTGGCGACAAGATGGGGCAAGCCGCTTTAAAAGTGTGCAAAAAGGCTGATATAAATATTAAAAATGTGGATTATATAAGCTCTCACGGGCAAACGATTTATCATATGCCTGATGAGCAAAGCACTTTGCAAATCGGTGAGCTTGCAAATATAGCAGCATTAACGGGCTGTATAACCGTGGGGGACTTCAGACCCTCCGATATGGCATATGGAGGACAAGGTGCTCCGCTGGTGCCATATGTTGACTACATATTGTTTTCCGGTGAGGACAAGGGAAGGATATTGCTTAATTTAGGCGGAATTGCCAACATTACGGTTTTAAAGGCGGGCGGAAAAGAAGAAGATGTTCTTGCCTTTGATACAGGACCTGCCAATGTTTTAATTGATGAAGCTGTAAGGATTACAACTGACGGAAGACAGTCATTTGATGAGGGAGGAAAAACAGCTCTTAAAGGTAAAATAAACGAACAATGGCTGAATGAAATAATTTCTGAGGACAAATATCTTTTGAAGCCCCCTCCCAAAAGTACGGGCAGAGAATATTATACGAAAGAATTTGCAATGAATTTGTACGAGCAGGGAATAAAAAAGGGACTTGATAATTTTGATATACTTGCGACAATAACAGCTTATACGGCTAAATCCATTAAAAATCAAATTGATGCTTTTGTGCTTGATAAATATAAAATAGATGAGCTGTACGTAAGCGGAGGAGGAGCACATAATCAAATGATTATGAAGCTTTTATCCGAGTACATTGAGGCAGATGTCAGAGATGTGGAAAACTTGGAGTTTTCCGGTGATGCCAAAGAGGCAATAGCCTTTGCAATATTAGGAAATGAGTTTCTTTGCGGCAAAACGAATAACATTCCTAATTCGACCGGCTCAAACAGAAAGGTTATAATGGGAAAATTAGCATTACCAAGTTTATAAAAATTTTATGATGGAGATGTTTTATGATTAAGGTGAGGCAGATAAAAGCGGAAGATGCGGAAAAATATATTAAGCTTTACAGCAAGTTAGACGAAGAAACAAATTTTAGATTATATGAGCCGGGGGAGAGAAAAATTTCTCTTACCGAGCAGGCAGCAGAAATTGAAAATATGATTAATGAGGGTAATTCTGCAATTATCGTTGCGGAAGACAGGGATGAGTTGGTAGGATACTTAAGTGCCTTCGGAAGAAGCCAAAATAGGGTAAAGCATATAGTGACAATTGGAATAGCTATATTGCAAAGTCATGTGGGTATGGGAATAGGAACCATGCTTTTTAAAAAATTGGAAGTTTGGGCAAAGGAGCATAATAAGCACAGACTGGAACTTACAGTTATGGAGAATAATCCTTCCGCTTATGCATTATATCAAAAAATGGGATTTGAAGTTGAAGGGGTGAAGAAGGATTCACTTCTTATAAACGGAGAATATGTTAACGATATTTATATGAGTAAATTAATTTAAAAGCATGGGGACATACCAAATAAGGTACGGTTCAGAATGGAAAGGAAAAAATGGAGCATTTAATAGATAATATTATAAACAAATATATGGATGAAAATTATTTTCCATCAGCTGTCTGCAAGATATTCAGTACTGAAAAAGTTTATTATTATAAAGCATTCGGCGATGTTAATGTTGACACAATATATGATGTGGCATCTCTGAGTAAAATTATTACTTCAACTGAAATACTCATGCTTATTAACGATGGAAAAATAAATTTAAACGGTAAAATCAGCAGTTATCTGCCAATTATTAATGAGTTTCAAGTATTGAACGAGAGACTCAAAGACGTTACCGTTGATAAATTATTGACTCATAATTCAGGTTTAATCGACTGGTATCCTTTTTATGCGGAGGAAGGAACCATTTTTGAAATTATGGACAAAGTAACCGGCAAGTATGAGAAATTCAGCGGAACGCTTTACAGCGATTTAAATTTTATGCTTTTAGCGGAGATCATAAAAAGCGTAACAGGCTTATCATTGGAAGAAAGTCTTGACAAATATATAAAACAACGTCTAAACATTAAAAATATATGCTATTGCCCGTCCGGCAGGTCAAATATTGCACCTACATCCTACGGCAACGGTATAGAGGAAAAAATGTGCAAAGAAAGAAATATTGAATTCAACAATTGGAGAAGTCATGATAAGGCATTGACAGGAGAAGTAAATGACGGCAACGCCCACTACTTTTTTAACGGAATATCGGGACATGCGGGAATATTTGCCGATGTAAATGCATATGCGGATTTATGCCTTTACTATATGACATCAAGGGATGAACTAATTAAGTCATCAATGACGGAACATCGGGAGGGAAGAGGATTGGGCTGGCAAATATCCGAATCATTTCCTATGGGGTGCGGTCATACAGGATTTACCGGAACAAGTGTGTATATCTGTAAGGATAAAAATATCGCGGCGGTAACATTTACAAACAGACTTCATACCAAGAGAGAAGCAAAAGATTTATTTAACTTCAGAAAAGAATTACATAATTGTATTCTTAATATATTAAAAAAGGGAAGGAATTAAAATGAAAGCAAAAAAAGTATTATCATTTATTTCATTATTGCTGGTAATGACTATAGCATTAACAGCATGCGGCGAAAATAAACAATCAGCGCCGGATGGACAGCCTGAACAATCTGAAGAAACACCCTCTGAAACACCTCAGGAATCACCGGCACAAATTTTAAAGTATGCTACGGAATCTGAGCCTATAGGATTAGATCCTCATACAATTACCGCTGCGGCTTCTATAAGAATATTCAGACAAGTTTACAATACCTTAGTGGATGTTGACGATAATATGAATTTCATACCGGAGCTTGCAGAGTCATGGGAACAGCCTGATGATTTGACTTATATATTCAAATTAAAAGAAGGTGTTAAATTCCACAATGGAAGAGAAATGGTTGCGGAAGATGTTAAATACAGCTTTGAAAG
>DCDU01000041.1:0-9043 GCA_002316585.1 Firmicutes bacterium UBA1047
GATAAATAATTTAAGCAAGAAATTCGGGGATTTTAATGTTCTCAATAACATAAACATATATGCTGAAAAAAGTCAAATTTATGGTTTGGTGGGCTCTAACGGCAGCGGGAAAACAACTATTTTGAAGCATATAATGAAAGTATATAAACAGGATGAGGGGTATATAGCTTTTGACGGTGAAGAGGTTGATGAAAACTCGGAAATAATTAAGGATTTTTATTATGTTCAAGATTCATTGTTTTTTCCCTATCAGTATACATTGAGCAAATTATTTCATTATGAAAAATTAATGTATAAAAATATGTCTGAAGAAAAATTTGAATACTTGGTTAAATACTTTAACATAGATAAAAATAAAGCATTGAACAAAATGTCAAAGGGACAAAAAAAGCAGGCAGCTTTTATTCTGTCAATAGCAGCACAGCCAAAGCTGTTATTGCTTGACGAAATTGTAGATGGTCTTGATGCGGTAATAAAAAGGAAGTTTTGGGATGTGCTTATAAAGGAAGTTATTGATAATGAAATGACTGTTATTATTTCTTCTCATGACCTGAAGGAATTAGATAATATATGCGACAAAGTCGGTATAATGCATAAAGGTAAGATTTTAAGAGAGGAAAACCTTGAAAAGATGAAAGAGGATATTAAAAGAGTTCAGTTTGCGGTGGAGGGTGAATTTGACCCTGAGCAGTTAAAAGAATTCAATATTCTGAAGGTTGTAAAAATAGGCAGCGTATTTATTTTAACTTTAACAGGAAACACGGATGATCTTAAGAAGTACTTGGAAGGTAAATATACTCTTCTATTGTTTGATAAGCTGTCAATGAGTCTTGAAGAAATATTTATAACAGAATTGGGAGGTGTAGGTTATGGAAAAGAAAAATAACTTTATGCCATTGCTGATATATTCAATTAAGGAAAAGAAAAATTGGGTACTTTTATCAACAGTTATAATTTTTCTTACAACACTTTTAATACCATATATTTTAAGGGTTGATGAAGAAGTATTTATAATTTTTGGTATAGTTGAATTGTTTATTTTGGTTTTTATTAACTGTTTAATTGATAACAGTTTTCTGCATAATGAATCAAAGTTAACTTATTACAAATCAAAGCCGCTTACATTAAGCAGGCAGATTATAATAAATATAGTAACAAATGCGATTTTTACGGTCTATTTGCTGGTTCTTATAGTTTTATCGGTGGCTTTTCAGGGATTGGACTATGAAATACTACGGGTTTTCAAGATGCTGATACCATGGCTGGCAGCAATCATATTGCTGGCATCTCTGTCATCAATATTGTCCGGCAATACCTTGATGGCAGGCACAATGACAATATTCAACTTTTGCTTGCCGCTGATTATTTTTCTGGTTACAATGTTTATATTTTCAATATTGGAAAATGTGGTAATAGGGTTTAGCGCAGACGGTTTAACCGATTATTTTATAAATAATATATACAGACTTGATTATTTGTATTTTACCATATATGTGGATAATAAACCGGTGGATTTAGTATACTTTCTTCTGCTTTCAATTATATTGATATTTATATCCATGCTGATGCGTAAATTAATAAAAAGAAGAAAAAACGAAAATACAGGGTTTATTGCATTCGATGGATTTAAATACTTTGTGGCAGTGCTTGCGTGCCTGATAATACCTGCATTATTTTCAATAAGCGTGTCACGATATACCGGCATGGCAAGCAGGTTGATTATTTCAGCTTTATTAGCGGTGCTGTCATACTATATAATAATTGCATTTATTGAAAAGTCGTTTAGAATATCAAGGTCTTCAATAAAGGTATTTGTTGTGAGCATGGCTATATTTGCTGTAGTAACCGGAACCACGGTAGCAGTTGCAAATCAATATAAGGACTTTATTCCTGAGCCGGAGGATGTTCAGATGGCATTTGTGGGCAATCAGCGCTGGTCGGTAACACAAATCGGAAGGTTTTTAAATGACAAATATCCGGATAAAAACATTGAATTTTCAGACTGGAAAAGAAACAGCAATATAATTACCTATGAAGATAAGGACAATATTGAAAATATTGCCGAGCTTCACAAGGAAATTTTAAAGGATCAAACATTTTATTATCAGTCGGAATATTACATGACGAACGATTTTGTAATAGCCTACTGGATGAAGGACGGAAGCACAATTATAAGAAATTATACATTGACTCAGGCAGATAAGTATACAAAAGAGCATGAGGCTAAAAATGAATCAGCAAACAAGATTATAAATTCCAAGGATTATAAAAAGCAGGATTTTTACTATCTCTACGATGAGAAATATTACAGCGGAAGAAATTTATATGTTAGGTTAAAGAATATAAATGATTATGGAACTGTTTTAGAAAACATAAGCTTAAATGATTTAAGGAATGCATTAACAAAAGATATAGACAATTTCCTTATTGGAAACAATAGTGCTTTTGAATTTCTTATGAATTATAACATGCATTATAAAAGAGATGCTACGCTTGATAAACAGGAATATTTGTTAGAAATATATGAAAAAGTTTCCGATGAGGATGAAAACTATTTAGATGAAATATATTTAAGTGATGAGTTTGTGAATACACTGAACTATCTGAAATAAATATTTTAACTGTTATAAATAAAATATCCGACAAAAATTAAAAGATTCTTCGTACTGAAGAATCTTTTAATTTTTGTGGACATTTCCTTTACCCTCAAAGAACCGGCAATAATAGTAAAGATGTGTACCTGCACCTTTAAATCTTAATATTTTGTCCTATTTTTTGTCCTGTTGCAATGGAAGGCAATTGAGGAGTATTTGCAATCATTACATTGTCATGGTACACTATTTTTACGGGATTGTTTTCGCTTTCCACTATTATGTTTCTTGCTTTCACATCGATTAGCTCAACAGATTTAACATTTTCAGCCGAAATTACAATGTCTCCAAGAACCACTACATTTTTAATATAAACATTTCCGTTTCCTACGGAATCCAATACATTTAAGTTTCCTACCACAACGGCACTGCTGTAGGCTTCATTGTAATTTGTAATATTAAAACTATATTCGATATTTTCATTATCAATTATTTCAAATATAATTTTAACTGCTTCCGCACGGGTTAATGCTTTTGAAGGCATGTATGTTTTGTCGGGATAGCCCAATATGTATCCTTTGTTGTAAACAGTGTTTACACTAACCTTAGCCCATTCCTGAATTGTATTGTAATCAGATAACAATGTAGCACCTTCGCCGTCAATATTTCCTGTTGTTATTGCACCAGCAACAACCTTTGCCACCTCTTCGCGTTTAATTGGGTTGTTTGGTCTGAACGTATTATTTTCATATCCTGAGAAAAATCCTGCAGCCACCGATTTTTGAATTTCCTTATAAAACCATTCATTTTCGTTAACATCTGCAAAGCTTAATTTTTTTGTTATTTCGATTTTCATAGCATTATTTAGGAGTTTTGAAAATTCAGCCCTTGTTATAGTTCTGTCCGGCCTGAATGTTCCGTCCTCATATCCGGATACAAAACCTAAACTAACCGCATTTTTAATCCATTCTTTTGCCCAATGACCCTCAATGTCCGAAAATACAGAGGATGTTTTTACTTCACTTTCAACTGATGGAGCATCAACATTTTCTGTTACTGTATCTTTCGTATTATCAACATTTTCCAAATCGGAATTTTCCATGTTTTCTACACCGGAATTTTCGATATTTTCAATATTTTCTGAATTATTGATTTCAGTATCGTCGACAATATCATCAAGAATACCGGCGTAAGCCACCGTATTCATATTGATTGTCAATACAGCACAAAGCCCAAAGGCTGCTAATTTTTTTATTATGTTTTTCATAGTACCTCCTTCTCTAATATATTAGACATAATCCTCAGAGGATTTGTTCCATATATTTGGGGACATTCCTCTTTACCGAAAAGACTCACCCTATAGCAGAGGTGTGTCCCCTTACCGCAGGTGATTACAGCTTTTGTTTATTCTATAATTTTTACGGTTAAAAGTAAACAGGTAATAATAGACAAGCTTAACATTTAACATAGGACATAAGTATTGACTTATTTGCTAAAAATAAACTATAATAATAATAAATGAAAACAGGAATTGCTATGGACGAAATATATATGAAGGAAGCCTTAAAGGAAGCATACAAGGCATATGAAATAAATGAGGTGCCTATTGGCGCCGTAATAGTGCGAAACGGAGAAATTGTAGGCAGAGGCTTCAATCAGAAGGAGACATTAAAGGATGCCACTCTTCATTCCGAAATAACGGCCATAAAGGATGCATGCAATAATTTGGGAGGTTGGCGTCTTCCCGGCTGTACAATGTATGTAACCTTGGAGCCATGTCCTATGTGTGCAGGTGCAATAGTAAATGCAAGGATAGAAAGATTGGTAATCGGAACCAAGGATTTAAAAACAGGTGCATGCGGCTCTGTTTTAGATATTACAAATCACAACAAGTTAAATCATCAGCCGAAGGTTATATTTGGTGTATTGGAGGAAGAATGCTCCGATATATTAAAAGATTTTTTTGCACAGCTTCGAAAAAATAAATCAGGAGGATAAGATGGAAAGATACCCCTTGTTGGAAGTTAATTTAAAAAAATTATATAACAATACGAAAATTGTTACAAAATTATGCGATGATTACGGAATTAAAGTAGCAGGCATAATCAAGGGATTTGGAGGAATTGAAGAAGGAGCCGCGGAAATGGCAAAGGGAGGCTGCTGTCAAATAGGCAGTTCCAGAATTGAGCAGCTTAAAGCCGTTAAGAAGCGCGGATTAGAGGTGCCGTTGCTTTTGGTCAGAATTCCTATGATGTGTGAAATTAAAAACGTTATTAAATACAGCGACATATGCCTGGTATCAGAAAAAGAAACCTTGAACTTGTTAAACAAAGAATCCAAAAAACAAAATAAAAAATACGGCGTTGTGCTTATGTATGATTTGGGGGATTTAAGAGAAGGATTATTTTACAAAGAGGAGCTTGTCAAGTTAGCGGAATACGTTGAATATGAATTAAACAATTTATATCTTGAAGGTGTCGGTTCAAATTTAAGCTGCTACGGTTCGGTTGCCCCGACTGCCGAAAATTTAAGCCGATTGGCGGATGCCGCTGAGGAAATTGAAGAGAAATTAAACAGAAAGCTAAATATTGTATCCGGCGGAGGAACAACAACCCTGCCGCTTTTGGTAAGAGGCGGAGTTCCAAAAAAAATAAATCATCTTCGAATAGGTGAAGGAATTAATAATGCACAGGATTTGCCGCTTTACTGGGATACCGATATTGAAGGATTAGATACTGATGTGTTTATTTTAAAAGCTCAAATAATTGAGCTTAATGAAAAGCCTACTTACCCCATCGGTGAGCTTATGGTAAATGCTTTTGGGGACCTGACTCATTACGAGGACAGAGGAATAAGAAAAAGAGCAATCGCGGCATTGGGAAATCAGGATTTAGGAGATTCATCAAGATTGATTCCCAAGGATAAGGATATGATAGTATTGGGAGCCAGCAGCGACCACACTATATTGGATATTCATGACTGCAGGAAAGTATATAAGTTAGGTGATATAGTGGAGTTCAATGTTTTGTACCAGGCAATGCTGATGACATCGTTGTCTGATTATGTACATAAAAAAATAATTAAATATTAAATTAATGTTTATAAGGAGGTTGAAGCAATGCCTATAATACAGGTGGAAATGCTTAAAGGAAGAACAATCGAACAAAAAAGAGAAATGGTTAGGGAAGTGACGGAAGCTGTAGCAAAAACAGCTAAATGTCCAAAGGAAAGTGTAAGAATTATAATAAGAGAAATGGAGTTTGAAAATTTCTCGGAAGGCGGAGTTCTTAGAATCGATAAATAGGTATTCGGACACACTTTTACTATATGGTTAGTTTTTGCGGGAAAAATTATGTTCCACTTCTTAAGTGGGAGTATGTCACCTATAAAGCCGTTGGAATATCAGCGGTTTTATTTTAGTTAAAGCATGAATTAAGATTTTCTTCTGAAGGATTCAAACAAAGGAAAAAGTACTGAAGCTACCAATCCACCTGCAAAGCCATTGTTGTACAAGTTGATTCCTCCATGAACAACACCAACATTCATTACCAAGCAAAGATGCAAAAATCCTGCAAAAACGCCTGCAAAAATACCATAATTTCCTGTAATCGGAGCTAAGGTTGTCCCGAACAATCCTGCAATTATAACAGGTGTCGATTGTATATCCCAAATGCCTGTAATTGCGCAGATAAATACTCCAACCATTACGGGAATGGAGTTTTTAGGGTGATTTCCAAATGCAGAGAAGCCTGCAACAGTTATAATACCGCCTATAATGGGACCGTTTAGCAGTCCTCCCGCAAGATATGAAAAAATCATACCGATAAATCCCATTATACCCATGTTAATAAATGTAAGCCCGAATCCCGTTAATTGTGTATAGTCAGATATTAATTTCCCGGAAAATTTTAATAATTTTCCATATCCCTTAAATGAATTATTGTTTATTATAAATCCAATTGCAATTAGTAATATGAAATAAATCAGTAGAAATATCCTAAAGAACATATCATACTCACTTGAAAGGATGAGCTGCTTTTCTATGACAATACCATAGCTCTTCATTATTGAATATATTATAGTTCCCAGGACGCCGGCAGTTAAACCTACATTGTATAAATTATTGCCGCCGTGAAGTTTTGACATATTGGAAGATAAAGGTGTAATCACAAAGCCTGTTACAACTCCAATCATCATTCCTAAGGGTATTCCCGCATATAACGGCAAGCCTGCAGAAAATGCTATTTGGCTGACAGCGGGACTGAGGCAGGTTGAAAATATGATTGTGACAATTATGTTATTATATGGAATGTTGTGGTATTTTACATACAAGAATCCGCCTAAATATATCGGCAGTATATTAAAAATTGTCTTTCCAAAAAAGGAAAAGCCTGTGACGGTTAAAATAGCGGCTATAACCGAGCCTGTAATTCGCATTTCCAACTTATATATAATAAAAATATTTATCAATGAAATAATGGAAACATTCAATAAGGAAGCACCAAGACCTCCAACCTCTAAATAATCGGTAAGCAGAACATCGGGTGAAATAACTATATTATAAATACCTGAAAAAATATTCCCGGGAGTGTCAAAAATAAATGCAAGAATCAAAAAACATAAAGGCAATATTGAAAGCAATAACAATATGGCATGTCTTTCCAATGTAATTTCAGCATCATTTGATTTATTTTGCTGCATATAATTCCTCCGATTGGTTGCAAGAATCAATTAAAGTATACGGTATTTTAACATAAGGTCTGCTGATGTTCAATATAAAATATTTAGTATTTAAAAATGCTTAAATTTGGTATATAATTATTCTACAAAAAGTTATAGAGGAGAACATATGAAACTGATATCTTGGAATGTTAACGGATTGAGAGCTGCAGTAAATAAAGGATTCGTTGATATATTTAAAGAGCTTGATGCTGATATTTTTTGTCTGCAGGAAACAAAGCTGCAGGAAGGGCAAATAGAATTAAATTTGGACGGATATTACGATTACTGGAATTATGCGGAAAAGAAAGGTTATTCGGGAACGGCAGTATTTACGAAGCATAAACCTTTATCAGTAACTTATGGATTGGATATTGAGGAGCATGACAAAGAGGGAAGGGTAATAACCCTAAATTATGAGGACTTTTTCTTGGTTAATGTTTATACTCCCAATTCTAAAAGGGAATTGCTGAGACTTGACTATAGAATGGTGTGGGAAGATGATTTCAGGAAATATCTTCTTAATTTAAGCGAAAATAAGCCTGTAATAGTATGCGGTGATTTAAATGTGGCACACAAGGAAATTGATTTAAAAAATCCTAAGACAAACAGAAAAAATGCAGGATTTACCGATGAAGAAAGAGATAAGATGACAGAGCTTTTAAATTCGGGATTTATAGATACCTTCAGATATTTTTATCCTGACAAGGAAGATGCATACAGCTGGTGGTCTAATTTCGGAAAAGCAAGAGAAAGGAACGTAGGCTGGAGAATTGATTATTTTATCACTTCGTCATCATTTGAAAGCAAATTAAAAGATGCTCTTATTTATCCGGAAATTCTTGGCAGCGACCACTGTCCTGTTGCATTAATCACAAAATAGAAGAACTTTGTGGACGAACCTTGCAGCTACAATAGTAGAGGTGTGTCCCCCCGCCGCTGATGCCACTCAAAGGTCCGTCCCTGGAATTCAGATAAATTATGTATTGATTAATAGGGTTTCTTAAGTTATAATAATCATAATTAAATATAAACTGCATCAATATAATGTGGATAATATGGTTCCAAAGTTTCTACCAAACAACCGTAAATTGTTTGACTATTGATACTATTATTCTATTGGTGCGAGTAGTTTAAGCTGTTCGCATTTTTTATTTAGCTTGGTGCAAGGTTTATATCACAATTAGGAGGATATAATGAAAAAAATTTTAAGCATCGTCTTGGTACTGGTATTGGCACTTTCATTGCTGACTGCATGTGGTCCTGACGGACAACCTGCTTCTGAAAGTCCGGAATCGGGACAAAACGGAGAAAAACCTTCGGATGGAGGACTTTTTCCTGCAATAGAAAAAGAAAATATTAAAGTCGGAGTAATTCATATTGGGAATCCTGCAGACGGTTCAGGTTATACCTACGCACACGATCAGGGAATAGTGGAAATGCAGAAGACCCTTGGACTTAGTGACAGTCAGATAATTCGTAAAAACAATGTAAATGATACAGACCCGACAGAAACCGAAGCAGCAATCCTTGAATGTATTGAAGAAGGAGCAAACATCATTTTTGGTACAAGCTGGGGTTATATGGATACAATGGAAGCATTGGCAGAGGAATATCCTGAAGTTATTTTTTCACATGGTTCAGGTTATAAAAGCAATGATAAGAACTTTAACAACTATTTCGGAAGAATTTATCAGGCAAGATATTTATCAGGAATTGCAGCCGGATTAAAA
>DCDU01000041.1:9202-10496 GCA_002316585.1 Firmicutes bacterium UBA1047
CAGGAATTGCAGCCGGATTAAAAACAAAAAGTAACATAGTGGGATACGTGGCAGCAATGGGTAAAGATAATTCAGAGGTAACGGGAGGACTTAATGCATTTGCAATGGGAGTATATTCTGTTAACCCCGATGCAAAAGTTTATGTAAAAGTTACTAACAGCTGGTATTCACCTGAAGAAGAAACTAATGCGGCAAAAGCATTGTTGGCTGAAGGCTGCGACGTAATAGCACAGCACTGTGATACTCCTAACCCTCAGTTGGAAGCAGAGAAGGCAGGTGCTTTCGGCATAGGCTATAACTCAGATATGTCTAAGGATGCCCCGAAGGCTACTATAACATCAGCAATATGGAACTGGGGTGCTTACTACACATGGGCCGTTGAACAGGTTATAGACGGAACATGGAACAATGAAAACTATTACGGCGGTATGAAGGAAGGAATGATTGCAATTTCACCGATAAATGAAGGTATTGCCGCAGAAGGCACCGCAGAAAAAATTGCGGAAGCGGAAAAAGCCATAATGGACGGAACCTTCAATGTATTTGACGGGATAATTGAAACAAACGACGGCTCAACAGTGGGAGAAGAAGGCAAGACATTGAGTGATGGAGATATTACCGGCGGAATCAACTGGTATTTTAAAACAGTAGAGGAAAAATAATTTTTAGGGGTTGGTTATCCGACCCCTGTTTATGCCCTAACCCCATTTTCCCGAGTCTCTTTTCGGGAAAATGGATGGTAGGTCAAACGCAACGAGTTCTCAATTTATGCTGCGTAAGAAGCAAATAAATTGGTGAATTCCCCTGCGATTTAATAAAAGATACATCTTATAGGAGTTTTTATGCTAAAAGCAAATGAAACAAATTATGCTATAGAACTTAAGGGTATTACAAAATCCTTCGGAAAAGTAATTGCAAACGAAAATGTAAATCTCAGCATTAAATACGGTGAAATTCTTGCTTTGCTTGGAGAGAACGGCTCCGGGAAAACAACATTGATGAATATTTTATCCGGCATTTATTATGCTGATGAAGGTACAATATCAATTGACGGTGAATTAGCTTCCATAACAAATCCAAATGAAGCAATAAACTTGGGTATAGGAATGATTCATCAGCATTTTAAATTGGTTGAAGTATTCAGTGCAATGGATAATATCCTATTAGGTACAAAAGGAAAATATTCAAAAAGAATAGTCCAAAAAGAAAAAATATTGGAAATGAGCAATAAATTCGGTCTTGAGATAGAGCCTGACAAAAAGATATACAATATGTCCGTAAGTGAGAAGCAGAC
>DCDU01000202.1:0-4854 GCA_002316585.1 Firmicutes bacterium UBA1047
GAAATTATTGAATCAACATTAGCAGTATCAAAGAATATGAAAGAAGCATCTTTGAGATTGGGTATAGATATTTCAACATTGGTAAGAAAAAAGCAAAAATATAATTTAAAATAAACATTATTCAAAACGAACCCTCAAGATAAAGCAATTTTTTTAAGCTTAATAATCTTGAGGGTTCATATATTCATACGGGATTTCATTTATTTGGTATAAAAATTCTGAAAATGCAGATATTACTAATAGCTTATTGCGGTAATCAACATTGTGGATAAGCTTAAAGAGCAGAATTAATTAAGTAGGAGGGACAATGCATTATTACAAAAAAATATTTATTTCAGCCTTATTTGTTGTTTTAGCAATTGCAATTGCATATTCGGCTGAAGCTTATGCAGGCTTGTCTGAAATTAACGGCAAAGTAATTCGCCTGCATGTTCTTGCAAATTCAGACAGCTTTGAAGACCAGCAGCTGAAATACAAGGTAAGAAACAAGATAATAGCTGTATTTAATGAAGAATTTAAAAATATCAGTTCAAAGTCTGAAAGTTCAAAAATCATTATTGAAAAAATCCATCAAATAAGATGTGAAGCGGAAGATATTATTAAACAGGAAGGTTATGACTATAATGTAGATGTATATTACGGCAATTATAAGTTTCCTCGCAAAATGTATGAAGAAATAGTTTTGCCGGAAGGTTATTATGATGCCGTAAGGATTGAAATAGGAATGGCTGAAGGAAGCAACTGGTGGTGCGTAATGTTTCCGCCTCTGTGTTTTGTAGATTTTGGAAAAAATCAGGAGGAACCCATATTTAATGTTGAAACGGAAAAAAGACTTAGGGAGGTACTTACCTTAGAAGAAATTGAAGTTATTAAAACTAAAAGAGGTATTGAAAACATAAAATTAAAATCAAAAATATTTGAATTTATTGAAAAAGGCAAGGTAGATAAGACAGACAAAACCTACAAGCACAGCGGGGACGGACCTTAGAGTTCCCGTCCGCCCGTTACTTAACCATACCGGTGCTTTTAATTTTTAAATCAAGGTGTATATTTATATCTGCCGCTTCAAAAATCTCATCATATTTATCCATTACCTTTTCATAATCCTGTTTATGATATTTATATAAGTTATCCTTAATTTTCAGAATGTCAGTTCTATAAGTGTGCTGAAGCTTATAAACAGTTTTTTCTGCCGCAGTCAAAAAGCTTTTTCTTGCTTCATCCTTAATTTTATTAAGATAGCTTTGATCTTCCAATTTATTGCTTCCTGTAATAAATGAATTGATATAAATGTACATGGTAACGTAGTAGTCTGCTTTAAGCTTATCATTGTCTAATTTAAAATCCTTTGTCATGCTCAAATCAACAACTCCCAACGATACATTTGTTCCTTCTACATTTATATTGATATTGGGAATTTTAGCTTTGTCGGGATTTAATAAAACCATTACTGTTGCCACTTCCTCAGGCTCTAAAAATCCTTTCAGCTCATATTCCTTAATAACGCCTGCCCTTTCAATCATTAAGCTTTTATCATTAACTTCCGCAACAGGAACCATGGCATTGCCGGTCTTTCCGATATCTAAAATTGCTTCATCAAAAGTATATATATCCTGGTAGTTTTCTCTTTTAAGCTTTATGAGCATTTCGCTTAAGAATCTGCCCACAATAGGATTGCCGGGTATTTCCGTATTTATAATATCCTGCGCTCTGCCCTTTGCTATGCAGATTTTAACTCTCCTGTTTATTTGAGGGGATCTTTGAATTTCATCGAATATTCTTTTAACTGTTTCCGAATCTCTTACAACATCTTCTCCCAACACTATTACCTGCATTAATCTGTCTGAAATTGCTTTTTCGGAATGAAGATAGCTGATTGCGTAAAATTCAGCAAAATCAGCGCTATCCTTGGCGTAAACAATCCTTTGTTCTTCACTTCCTTCATTTATTTTTGGAATTTCAGCTGTGAATGTCAGATTGTCAGGATTCTTGTCTATGCCTAACGCATATAAATATTCCCTTTTGTTTATTTCCATACTGTCCCAGCAACCGCTAAGCATCAGGCTTGTTATTATAGCAATAAATAATATTTTTATATTTTTCATTTTAACCTCTAAGACTTATTGTCCGTTCCCGGAATTTCCGGAGTTCCTTAATTTTTTATCCGCCAAGGCTGCAGCCAACGGTATTAAAAAGTTTAAGCCGCTTGATATCAGCAAAGGCCATTGAATATACGGAAACATCATGTACATTCCAGGCAGCAATGCGGATAAAACAAATAAAATAGGTAATTGAATATAGATAAAATACCCGTTTTCTCTTGTTTTAAATGCTTCCTGCATTGCTAGATTCGTAAAATATGCAATAATACATATGCATGAAGATGTAACGATAAATTGGAAGCACAAGCCTACTATTTCTGTGCTTTCAAAGAAAAAACCGGGTATATTGACAAATTTCATAACAGATAAGAAAGGCCATACTAAATGAACAGACTCCTTAATTCCAAATTTAACAATTATCAAAACATAACTTGCAATATATAAAAACATACTGATAACAATAAATTTTTTATTAATTATTGTATTTTTTTCTTTAGTGTCTACCTTGCAATTAGAAAACATTAATATTGAAAAACCGAAAAAACCAAGCACTGCGCCGGGCACTGATTTTAATACTCCATTTACGTCAATGGGATAGACAGGAAACAGATTTGAATAATCAGCATAGTATGTTGAAAATATTATCAGCAGCAAGTATGGAATAAATGCAGTTAATAAGGTTACCGAAGCAATGTTTGCAATTGTTTTTATTCCTTTTTTTGTGGCATAGCTTGCTGTTAACAAAATTACGATAATTATTGAGCTGAGAGGAGTTTTAAACAGCATCATCAGTTTTATCTGCTCGGCAAAATCCTTCATAAGTATGCTGTTTGCAGTCAACAGCATTACTATGTAATATATTCCGATTATTTTTGAAATAAACTTAGGAAACAATTTATCGGAAATTCCGACTAAGGTATCTTCCCTGTATTTTAACAGCATCTTATTTATGGGCCTTATTGCAATGTATAATATGAATGCCGCAATAATTACGGTCATCCATCCGACAGGCCCGTCAACTTCTGATAACAAAAGAGGCATGAGCATTGACTGAAAAGCAAATGACACTAATATTAACATTGCCAGATTTTGATAGGGAGTTATACTTTCATCAAACATTTATTTTCCCTTCCCCTTTTCAACTTGTAAATATTTTGGTTTACGAACTAAGTTATTGATTTTAGGTCTTATAATAGTATCCTTTAAGTCCTCTTTCCTTTCAATAAAGTGCGTAAGCGGTGTTAAATATGGAACTCCGAAGCTTTTCAATGTGCAAAGGTGTATAATTAATATGCACAGACCAACTGAAATACCAAACAATCCAAATAGTGAAGCAGATATTATAAAGAAAAATCTTATCATTCTCAGTGAAGTGCTAAAGTTATAGCTTGGTATTGCAAAGGAAGATAATGACGTTAAAGCAACAATAATAACAGCAATGGGTGTTATTAGTCCTGCTTCAACTACGGCGGAGCCTATTACCAAGCCGCTTACCAACCCGATTGTTGAGCCTACGGGAGTTGTAATTCTAAGCGATGCTTCCCTTACAAGCTCCATTACCAATTCCATCAGGAGTGCCTCAAAATAAGGAGGAAACGGAACATTTGCCCTTGAAGCAGCAACATACAGTGCAAGCTGGGAAGGAAGCAGATTCGGATGATATTGTGTAACAGCCACATAAAGTGCGGGTAAAAGCATAACTATGGGCAAAGCTATATATCGTATGGCTCTTATTAAACAAGCCAACATCCATCTTTCATAATAATCTTCCGAGGACTGCATAAATGATACGAAGGTTGCGGGAGCCATGAGCACGGTAGGTGTGTTGTCAACCGCTATGACAACTCTTCCTTCAAGAAGGGCTGATGCTGCGGCATCCGGTCTCTCTGTATTTTCAACTTGCGGAAAAGGTGAATATATATCATCCTCAATCATTTCTTCAATATATGAGCTTTCAAGCACTGCTTCTATTTCTATATTATTTAATCGTTTTTCAACAGCTTCCAAGACACTTTTATTAACAATATCTTCAATATACAATATGGCGATATCGGTTTTGGACCTGCTTCCCACAGTCATATATTTTATTTTAAGTTTAGGGTCTCTTATTCTTCTTCTTATAAGGGTAATATTAATTTTCATTGTTTCAATGAAACCGTCTCGGGCTCCCCTAATCAGAGTCTCCGCTGCCGGCTCCTGTATTCCTCTTATTGGCCATCCTCTTGATGAAAGCCATATGGCTTTTGAACAGGTATCTATAAACAGGATTGTTTCACCGGACAGCATTTTATCCACACATTCCTGCAATGTTTGCAATGTGCCTGTTTCGGTTATGGATATGCTTGTTTGCATTATGGCATACTGCAGCTCTTTTTCCGGACTTTTCTCGAATTTTTCCAAGTCGACGGCTTCCATCATGCTTTGAACAGCAAACTCGCTTATTGAATCCTTTGTAGTCATTCCGTCAACATAAATAAGCAAAACATTTATTTTTTTATTTTGTCCTACATTAAAATTGCGGAAAATTATATCATTGGCATCTTTAAAAACTTCTTTTAATGTGCTTTCATTTTTCTTTAAATTATTGTCTACCTTAAAATTTTTTAATTCTTGATAAATATCCATAATTTCCCCTTAAATATATTTAATTATCACTGCCGACAATGCAATTAACCCATAAACAATTCCCGTAAATCTCACTATTTTATAATCTCTGTGAAAGTTATTCCGCTTTAAGCTTTTACCTGTTTTA
>DCDU01000202.1:4980-5135 GCA_002316585.1 Firmicutes bacterium UBA1047
GTTTTAAAAATCAAAATATAACTGATAATAAAAAAAATTATTATTACATCATAGCTTAACATGGGCTTTAAATTATTAATAAACATGGCTACCCCCGGCTAAATTAATATTAGTAATATTTGCAACTTATAGTGCTTTTATACCAAAAATTTAAA
>DCDU01000202.1:5222-6292 GCA_002316585.1 Firmicutes bacterium UBA1047
TTATATTGAAGTGTTTGTCTCGGGACATTAATCAATTTGGCAGCATTTGTAATATTATAATCGGTCTGCTCCAAAGCTTGAATGATAATTTCACGTTCGACTTTTTCAACAGCGACATTTAATGGCTGAATTACGCCGGTATCAAAAAAAATGCTGTTTTTCGGCTGGAAGTTTTTAAATTGAAAGGGCAGATGCTCTTCTCTTATAATTTCTCCGTCATACAGCGATATGGCACTTTCAATTGCATGTTCAAGCTCACGTACATTGCCCGGCCAGCTGTAATCTAAAAAGATATCCAAAACTTCCTTTGAAATTCCACTGAATAATTTATTGCATTTTTCGTTGTATTTTTTTATGAAATGATCTACCAAAAGTGGTATATCTTCCTTCCTTTTATTAAGGTCCGGAATTACCAAGGTTATAACATTCAGTCTGAAAAACAAATCTTGCCTTAATTGTTTTGTTTCTACAACTGTACGGATATCCGTGTTAATAGCCGATATAATCCTGACATCAACATCTGTTGTTTTACTGGAGCCAACCCTTCTTACCCTGCCGTCCTGAATTACTCTTAAAAGCTTGGTTTGAAGTTCTAACGGCATGGAATTTATCTCATCTAAGAACAAAGTGCCTCCATCAGCTAATTCAAATAAGCCCGGTCTGTTTTCCGCCCCCGTGAAGCTTCCCTTTACAGAGCCGAACAAAATACTTTCAAGAAGGTTGGAAGGAAGTGCAGCACAGTTTTGAGCAATGAAAGGTTTGTATTTTCTTTCGCTGGAATTATGAATGGATTGTACAAATAATTCCTTGCCGGTTCCGGTGCTTCCTGCAATCATTACGGGAGAATTTGACAGAGCGGCCTTAAGTCCGAGGGACTTCAGTTTAAGTATTTCCTTGTTCTGACCTATTATGTCCAAAAAATTGAATTTTGCCAAGGGCTTGGATTTTTTTTCCGTACCCTGATTAACTCCATACAGTTCATTTTGCAGGTTTACAATTCTTTCAGACAATTCTCTTACCTTCGTAATATTTCGTGAAACTTCTAAAGCACCTATAACTTTGTTGTTATA
>DCDU01000096.1:0-2465 GCA_002316585.1 Firmicutes bacterium UBA1047
ACCTTGCTTCTGTGAGATTTAACCGCATCTTCTACTTGTTCCGTCATTTCCGCAGCCTTGGTGCCTTCCCTTATGGAATACTTGAACACATGAATTCGTGAAAATTGTATGTCTTTTACAAATTCCATTGTTTCATTGAATTCTTCTGCCGTTTCTCCCGGAAATCCGACAATTATATCGGTTGTAATTCCGGCTGACGGCATACACCTTCTTATTAAACGCACATTGTTTTTATATTCTTCCGCCGAGTACCTTCTGTTCATCCTTTTTAAAACACTGTCGCTTCCGCTTTGTA
The DNA here is from genome assembly GCA_002316585.1 of Firmicutes bacterium UBA1047. Lineage (GTDB taxonomy): Bacteria > Bacillota > Clostridia > Tissierellales > Sedimentibacteraceae > Sedimentibacter. The sequence goes on from DCDU01000096.1 coordinate 296, forward strand.
AAGATAAATGAAAATGATCGCATGCTTTATTCAAGGCTGCATATCTTTTCATAAAACCTTCATTTATGAGATTCGGCTCTAAGGAGCCGAGCCTTATTCTTTGAATTCCTTCAATATTGTTAATATCTTCAATTAATTTAATAAGTGCATCCTTTTCATGCAAATCCTTGCCATAGGACGATATATGAATTCCGTTCAGCACTATTTCCTTATATCCGTTTTCTGCAATTTTTTCAACTTCCTTCACGATATCATCATGATTTCTGCTTCTTATGGGACCTCTTACATAAGGAATAATACAGTACGAGCAAAATTGACTGCAGCCGTCCTGAATTTTAATATTGGCACGGGTTTTATCATGAACAGTGCTTATTTTTAATTCTTCAAAGCTTACTTTTCCTTGAAAGTCATCAATTTCATAATCTTGATTTATATCATTCAGCTTATCCTTGATAAGACTGCCTATATTACCTTTATGCTTTGTCCCGATAATTATGTCAGCCTTTGTTTCTTTATTTATTTTCTCGGAATTCAATTGTACGCTGCAGCCTACGGCAACAACCAAAGCATTTGGATTTATCCTTTTTGCCTTGTTTATGAATTGTCTTGATTTTCTTTCACTTTCCTTAGTGACGGCACATGTATTGATTATATATATATCACCGGCTTCATTTGGAGGAAGAACCTTAAATCCATCCTTCTCCAAAATTTCGGTCATTGCTTCTGTTTCAAACTGATTTACTTTACAACCCAAAGTTATAAAGGAAACGGTATATTCTTTTGTTTCTCTGTTCATTCTTGCTCCTTACAACATTTATTGCATGATGATAACACAAATTAACTATAAAATCAATGTTATATTGAAAATATCATTCATGCCACTGCATGAATAATCGTGACATCCGGTCCCTTTGATACAAGAATGGGCATTTTAAGGTCCGTCCCCGGAATGCCCCTAAAACGCCCTAAAAAGCATTTTCTATGTGATTTAGTTCTCTGTCTTCAAAGATTATTTCAATTATATCGAATTGACAAAAGTAATCATCCTTGCCCTTCAGCATGAAATAATATTTAGCGGCACTTCTCAGCTTCTTTTGCTTTGAAAAATTGACTGCTTCTCTTGGATATCCATGTGTTATGTTTTTTCGCCCTTTTACTTCAATGAAATGGAGCTTTCCGTCCTTTGCAGCAATTATATCGATTTCTCCAAACTTGCTGATAAAGTTTTCTTCTAATATTTTATAATTATTGTCAAGCAAATATTTCTTAGCAATTTTCTCATATTTAAAGCCTTTATTCTTATCATACATAGCTATTATAATTATCTGCTTCCCTTATCATATGGTATTCCTTCTGCCTTAGGTGCCTGAGAATTCTTTGAGGAGAATGTAAGCACTATTAAGGTTGCTATATACGGAATCATTTTATATACTTCATTTGAAATAGGCAAACTTTTAAGAAACGGTATTCCTGAATACGCCGAAGCAAAAGTCTTCATTATTCCAAAGAAAAAAGCTGCAACGAATACCTTCTTTGTTCTCCATTGACCGAAAATCAACACTGCTATTGCCAAAAAACCATAACCTGCAACAGTTGCATTAAAGTTTGTGCTTGTGGGAACTACAAATGTCAGTCCTCCTATTCCCGCTAATATGCCTGATATAATTACTCCGGCATATCTGATATGATAAACATTAATGCCGACGGAATCCGCCGCCTGAGGATGCTCGCCGCAAGCACGAAGCCTCAATCCGAAGCGGGTATGATTTATAACAAAATAAGATAATAAAGCTATGGCTAACCCGATATAAGTTGTTATATAAGAATTTCTGAAAAGTATTGGTCCTAAAACCGGTATATCTCCCAAAAATGGAACTTTGCTGATATAAAACGTATCTTTAAACTGAACCTGCTGAACTCCCTGAATCATTCTGGCTGTATAAACCGCAAAAGCAGGTGCAAACATATTAAGTGCCGTTCCGCTTATGGTTTGGTCTGCTTTTAAATTTACTGCCGCAAATGCATGAAATAATGAAAATAACGCTCCTGCTGCAGCCGCTACTATAACAGCCAATAGCAATAGGCTTTGTCCGCTCATTGTTTTTTGGAAAATATTAATAAAACCTATTCCGGCAAATGCTCCTACAACCATTATTCCTTCCAAAGCTAT
>DCDU01000096.1:2716-2986 GCA_002316585.1 Firmicutes bacterium UBA1047
ACTATCAAAAGAGGAATTGCAAAGTACATGGTCTGCTGTGCTATAAAATAAACAGTATTCATTTTAGAATTCCTCCCTTTTGTCTGTTTTATTTTCTTCAGTTTCAATATTAATATCATCAGCAACCGGGTATTCGGATGAAGCAGAAACTTGAGGATTAGTCAGCACCGTCTTTTCGAAATCGGCTGCGGCTTCTTCAACAGGTTTGTTGATAATTCTGCTTATTATTTGTTTAAATAATAAAGCGAAAGCTCCGCAGTAAATAATTAC
>DCDU01000096.1:3179-5253 GCA_002316585.1 Firmicutes bacterium UBA1047
TACCGCTACAATCATATCTATTACTTCCGGCACGAAGTTGTATAGCTGTATATTGAATCCTCCGACCTCTAAATGAGCGATAAATAAACCTGAAAGCAATATTCCAATCGGATGCGACATTCCTAAAAGTGCTACTGAAATACCGCTGAAGCCTTCCGATGCCAATACATCCAGCACATGTATATATTTACCCGAACCTGACAGATACAATAATCCGCCTCCAAGACCTGATAAAGCTCCGGCTATAACCATAGATAAAATTATGCTTTTCTTTTCATTTATTCCAGCATATCTGCTTGCTTCTTTATTGCTGCCGCAGGCTTTTAATTCATATCCGAAGGTGGTTTTCTGAAGTATTATATATATTATTGCAACCGCTAAAATTACTATAAATATTCCTATATTAACATTGCTTGTGTTAAATAATTTATCCAAACCCGCCTTTGGCAATATGGCACTCTTCAAAACAGGTTTCGTCTGATTTTTCAGTGAATCATATACTGTTTTCACTATTGACATATTAACTAAGTACATTCCGATATAATTCATCATTATTGATGTAATTACTTCATTTACGTTGAAGAATGCTTTTAACAAACCGGGTCCGGAGCCCCATACAGCTCCTGCAGCCATTGCTCCCAACAGTGCAACAAGCCAATGTATTTCAGGAGGAACAAAGGTCCATTTAATTCCTATATAAATTGCAACGAAGGCACCGCAGGTAAACTGCCCCGATGCTCCTATATTAAACAATCCCGTCTTAAAAGCAAAGCCTACGGATAAACCAGTCATGATAATGGGTATTGCAAAATAAATTACCTGTCCTATTCCGCTTGCCCCGTCTTCAAAACCGCCTTTTAAAATTGTAATAAAAGCAGGAATTGCATCTTTCGAATTGCTTATAAAAAGTATTATAAGACCAACAAGGAGTCCTGCCGCTATTGCTATCAATGAAGATAAAAAACTGGTAAAACCTTCAATCCGCAACAGTTTACTTCTTCTCATATTTATCACTCCTTTTTGATCCGGCCATGTAAAGCCCTAATTCTTCTACAGTAATTTCTTTCGGATTTAAATCTCCCACGATTTCTCCTTCATATATAACCAAAATTCTGTCACTTACATCCATTACCTCATCAAGCTCCAATGATACTAAAAGTACCGCCTTGCCCTTGTCTCTTCGTGCTACCAACTGCTTATGTATATATTCGGTGGCTCCTATATCCAGTCCCCTGGTAGGCTGAACAGCCAAGACGATATCAGGGTTTCTGTCAAGCTCTCTTGCAACTATCAGCTTTTGCTGATTCCCTCCCGACATATTTCTTACGACGGAATTTTCATCTCTTGGGCTTCTTATATCATATTGCTTAATTAATTTTTTGGCATATTCTCTTACTGCATTAAATTTTATAAATCCCTTATTTTGAAATCTATGCTCAAAATAGGTTTGTAAAACAGAATTCTGCTGCAAATCAAAATCCAAAATCAGCCCGTGTTTATGTCTGTCTTCCGGAATATGCGCCAATCCTTCTATACTCTTTTTTCTGATGGACTCTTTCGTAATATCTTTGCCGTTAAATAATATTTGTCCTTCATTAATAGATATGAGTCCTGTAATTCCATATATCAGTTCAGATTGTCCATTGCCGTCAATACCGGCTATACAAAGAATTTCTCCTTGTTTCACTTCAAAGGATACATCATTTACGACATTTTTCCTGGAATTTTTAGTTTTAACGGTTAGGTTTTTAACTTGCAGAACCGGTTCACCTGTCTCGATATCATCCTTTTCTATATTAAAATTAATTTTTCGTCCCACCATCATTTCTGACATTTGTTCCTTGGTTGTTGTGTCTACATCAACAGTCCCTATATACTTGCCTTTTCGCAAAATTGTGCAGCGGTCGGCCACTTCCTTAATCTCATTTAACTTGTGTGAGATGAAAACAATTGATTTTCCTTCTTTAACTAATTCTTTCATTACTTTCATTAATTCTTCAATTTCCTGAGGTGTTAAAACAGCCGTCGGCTCATCAAAAATTAAAATATCACTGTCTGAATACAGCATTTTAAG
>DCDU01000172.1:0-308 GCA_002316585.1 Firmicutes bacterium UBA1047
GGAATATCTATTGTTTCGCCAGGATTTCTAGGATTTCTTCCCTGTCTTTCTTTTCTGTCTCTAACTTCAAAAGTTCCAAACCCAACTAATTGTACTTTTCCGCCTGCTACCAGTTCTTCTTTTATTGTTTCCATGAATCCATTCAATGCTTTTTCTGCATCTTTCTTAGTGAAACCGGTTTTTTCAGCAACACTAGCAATTAATTCAGCTTTATTCATAAAAACCCTCCTTAAATAAAAATGTAGTTTATTTATTTTATCTAAATTCCTATTGGAACTTTGATTTTTCCCATAACTCATCCATTTCTT
>DCDU01000172.1:435-10228 GCA_002316585.1 Firmicutes bacterium UBA1047
ATCCATTTCTTTCAGAGTCATTTTTTTTAAATCTTTTGTTGAATTTTTCTCTATATACTCAAAACGATTAATAAATTTATTAATTGTTTTATTTAGAGCGATATCAGGATTAATTTTCTCAAATCTTGCAAAATTAACAAGTGCAAATAACAAGTCTCCGAACTCTTCCTCCATATTTTCAATGTTGTCATTGTTGTATTCCTCAATGAATTCAAAGAGCTCTTCTTTAATTTTCAATATTGCTCCCTCTGCCGTAGGCCAGTCAAATCCCACTTCTGCAGCTCTCTTCTGTATTTTGTAGCTTCTGCTTAAAGTCGATAATGCTTTGGGAACATTCTTCAAATTATCCGTATATGTAGTTAAATTCTTCTCCTTAAGCTTGGAGTTCTCCCAGCTAATTAATGCTTCCTCCGCATTATCAGCCTTGAAGTCTCCAAACACATGGGGATGTCTGAAATACATTTTTTTACACACATTGGTTACAACATCATTAAAGTTGAAATAACCTTCTTCACTTCCAAGCTCGGCGTGAAACACAACCTGAAATAATAAATCTCCAAGTTCCTCAACTAAATTGTCTATATCATCATTGTCTATTGCATCCACAACTTCGTAGGCTTCTTCAACAACATGCTGCCTGATTGAATGATGTGTTTGCTTTTTATCCCATGGGCATCCGTCAGGACCTCTTAACAATTTCACGATCCTTCGCAGATTATTAACATTATACACTCTATTTTTTGAAATTTCAATAGGCAGAATGCAAAAATATGTTGAAAATCCATAATTTTTTTCTTGATCAAGCATAAAAAGCGGTATTTCTTTGACATTTTCTTCCAAAACATCAATAATGAATGTATTTACATCTTCAGGATAGATTTCCATAAGCTTTATTTTAAGCTCGGATGCAATTTCCAAATCATAAACCTGAGTGATAATATTAAAGGAATTTACATCAAATGAAAACTCATCTGCTTCTAAACAATCCAATACAACAATATTATTATATTCGGCATATCCTGAAAGCTTTAAGCATTTATCAAGAAAACTCATTCCATCAATTATTATTGTATTAATTTGACTTTTATATTCATTTATTAACTTTTTTGTTACAATGTCACCGTAATAAGGACTTCCTGCGGTGCAGTAATTAATTTTTCCGTATTGTTTTGCCTGTTCTATAAGCTTAAGAGTCATTTTCTCGTAAATTTCATCAAAAGTTTCATATTCCTCAAAATAATCATCAAAGCTTTCAATATGCATATTTTTTCTTAATTCATTGACTATAGGGTGACTATCGGTCCTTGCAAATGCAGGTATTTTCTCGGAAAGCGCACTGTAAGCCCTGACAGTCAAATCCTCTGTACTTCCTGCCCCTAATCCGATTATTTGAATTGTGTCCATTTTATTTCCTCACAAATTTCTTTAATTTTTCTCCCTTAGGTATAAGCTCAAGGTCTTCTTCGGTAATTGCCCCCGTAACAAACAAACAAACTATGTATACTGCCGCCGCTATTGCTATGGAGCCCAACGTTGCTAAGTTTCGGCTTCCGAAAGCCATTTTTAAAAACATGAAGGATACCCACACCACAACTGCCATAACTGCTGAGGATAAAAGCGTTCTTGAAGATACACTGATTAAATTAATTTTAATTTTAGTTTTATTTATATCGCGCCAGTTCAAAATAGCTACAAATAAGTATGCAACTGTTGTGCTTATTGCCGCACCCTTTATATTAATGCTTGGTATTCCAATCAATATATATGATAAAATTACTTTTACGACCAATCCAATGGCTAAGTTTTTAACAGGATTAAACTGTTTGTTTATAGATTGAAGTATGGAAGTAAAAGCCTGAACCAGCGTCAGGAAAATTACTCCTATCGCTAATATTTCCAAAAGCGCTCCTGAGCTTGCATGCTTTTCCGGACCGATAGATTCATAAAGTAACGCAATTATGGGCTCTGCCAACATAAACAGCCCTATTCCGCAGGGAAGCCCAATGATTAACGACATTTTTACCCCTGCATTTGCAGTTTCGTTTAATCTGTTAATTTGTTTTTTTGTAAATGCTTCGGTAATCGCAGGAACTAAACTCATTGCCACAGCAGTTGAAAACACCTGAGGAAAATTAATTAAAGTTTGGGCTATCCCGCTTATCTCTCCGAATAAATCAGCAATTTGCACGCTGTCATATCCTATTGCTGTAAGTCTGTTGGATACAATATTCTGATCCATAATACCCATCAACGGTGCTATGGAGGCTCCTATGGTTATGGGCACGGCTATATATAAAAGCTTCTTTATTATATCTTTTACAGGCTCTGTTTTATTGCTGTCGGAACGTGCAATTTCTTTCTTTATTTTTTTACCGCTTAATAAAAATATTGAATAAATCAATATTAGGGCTGCCACTCCACCTGCGGATGCTCCGAAAGTTGCCCCGGCCGCAGCTTCTTCAAGACCTTTTTCCATTAAAACGTAAGCCAAGTACAATCCCACGGCAACTCTGAAAATTTGTTCTAAAATCTGGGACAATGCAATAGGAACCATATTTTGAGTTCCCATAAAAAATCCTCTGTAAGCAGATAACAAAGGTACCGCAAACAAAGCGGGAACCAATGCTAACATTGAATAATAGGAACCGGGATAACCTTGAAAAGTAACAAGGTCACGGGCAAATATCAATACAAACAAAGATGAAATCAGCCCTACCAAAAGCAAGCTCCATCTTGACACTTTGTATACCTGGTAGGCTCCTTCGTAATTGTTCAAAGCTCTTTTTTCCGAAACCATCTTAGCTATTGCCGTAGGAAATCCGGATAAAGATACTACCAGCAGAAGATTATATATGTTATAGGCAGGCTGATAATAGCCTATTCCTTCTGTTCCTATTAAGTTTGTAAGAGGTATTCTATAAACTGCCCCCAATATTTTTACAAGCAACCCTGCAACGCTTAATATTGCAGCACCTTTAATAAAATTTTCCTTAGACATATCTTTCCTTTCTTACAATTAATATATTCCTGAAATATTATTTTTTATTATTTATTGCAAGTTGGGGACATTCCTCTTCCCCACAGACTTACCCTTTAGAAAGAGTTGTGTCCCCTTTTCTTTTAACTGAAATTTAGTTTATCACAGTTTATAATTCTTTTAAAGAGAAAAATGCGAATTTTCAAATAAAATGATTTTTTAGTTACCATTCACAATTAATAGTGGAAAAGAATTATAGTCGTGTTCTGCAAATGTTCATTCCATATTTTTATTATTTCCAAGAGACTTTGAATTGTAACTTTTTATACAATGTTTATATTTTTGTGGTATAATTTATAGCGGTAGGGGGACACACCTCTATTGCAAGATAGTCTCTGTGGGATAGTCAATAGAGGAATGTCCCCCAATTATATTAAGGAGCATTTGATGGAAAGTCTGAAGGGAACAATAGTTGAAACTATTTTTAGAAACAATGAAAACGGATATACCGTTGCCTTGCTGGAATCAGAAAATGAGTTAATCACATTAACCGGAGTTTTCGGCACCGATGTAGCCGGCGAAGATATTGAAGTGTTTGGCAAAAGAGTAAAGCATCCAAAATACGGCGAACAGTTCCAAGTTGATATATATAATACCATACTGCCCACAGGTCTGAAACAAATTGAAAATTACCTGTCTTCAGGCTTAATAAAGGGTATCGGAATATTTACGGCAAAAAAAATAGTCGAAGCTTTTAAGGAAGACACCTTTGATATCATTCAGAACAATCCTCTTAAGCTCACCGAAATAGAAGGAATCGGCGAAAAAAAAGCGGACATGATTGCAAAAAGCTTTGCTGAACAAGCTGATATTAAAGAAATTATGATGTTCTTGCAAAGTCACAATATAAGCACCAATTACTCGGTTAGAATTTATAAGGAATACGGTAAAAACACAATTGCCGTAATAAAAGAAAATCCCTACAGGCTGTCTGAAGATATATACGGCATAGGTTTTAAGCTTGCAGACAAAATAGCATTCTCCTTAGGAGTGGAAAAAGATTCGCCCTACAGAATATCTTCAGGGGTAAAATATGTATTGTCGGAATATGCGGCTAAGGGTCATACTTATGTGCCTTATGGCTTGTTGGTAAACAGTTCCGCAAACCTTCTTGAAACATCAGCAGAAAATACGGAAGATGAAATAAGAAACATGGCTTTTACGGATAAAATTCATATTGAGACAATTAACTCTGAAACTGTCGTATACTATCTTCCCTACCATACCGCAGAAGTAAATGTCTGTAAGAATCTTATAAATTTAGCAGGAATGGATTTCAATATTTCAGAAGAAGAAGTGCTTGAATATTTAAGCTCAGTTGAAGATGGAACTATTTCTCTTACCAAAATGCAAAAGGAAGCGATAGTGCAGTCCGTTTTAAACGGTGTTACCGTTATAACAGGCGGACCGGGCACGGGAAAAACAACAATAATATTATCGATTATTAAAATATTCGAAATAATGAACAAGAAAGTTCTTCTGTGCGCTCCAACGGGAAGAGCGGCAAAACGTATAACCGAATCTACAGGAAGAGAAGCAAAAACAATTCACCGTATGTTGGAATACGCTTACGGCGAAGATGACAGCAATTTGACCTTCAATAAAAATGAAAATTCTCCCTTAGACTGTCATGCGGTTATTGTTGACGAAATGTCCATGGTTGATATATTGCTTATGAACAATTTGCTTAAAGCACTAAAAAGAGGCACAAGGCTTATAATGGTAGGAGATGTGGACCAGCTTCCATCCGTCGGCGCAGGCAATGTTTTATCGGATATAATTAAAAGCAGCACAATAAAAACAATACGTCTCGATATGATTTTCAGACAATCGGCGGGAAGCATGATTGTTCAGAACGCACATGCGATAAACAAAGGAACCATGCCCCTATTGAACAAAAAAGATTCGGATTTTTATTTTATGAGAGAAAATAACGTTTATGATATTGTAGAGCTGATAGTTGATTTATATAAGGAGCGCCTTCCGGCTAAGTACGGTCTTGTTCCGTCAAAGGATATACAGGTTCTTTCTCCCATGAAGAAAGGTGATGCAGGCGTTATAGAGCTTAACAGAAGAATCCAGGCGGCAGTCAATCCTCCTTCTAATTTGAAAAAGGAAAAAATATTCGGCAAATATATACTCAGGGTAGGAGATAAAGTAATGCAGGTAAAAAACAACTATCAGGCTGAATGGAAGATGACGGATAATAATTCTGTCACCGGCGAAGGCATATATAACGGTGATATAGGTGTTATATTGTTTATTGATGAAACAGAGCAAGAATTGCATGTTCTGTTTGATGATGAGAAGGAAGTGGTGTATTCCTTCAGCCAATTGGATGAATTGATTCTTGCATATGCTACAACAGTTCATAAAAGTCAGGGAAGCGAATTTCCCGTTATAATTATGCCCATGGTTTGGGGACCTCCCATGCTTCTTACACGAAACTTATTTTATACTGCCATAACAAGGGCAAAGCAGTTGGTGGTGCTTGTGGGAAAAGAAAAATACATGGAAGAAATGATTGAAAACAATAAAATAAATAAGCGTTTCTCAGCACTTGATTACAGGCTGTCCCTCTGTCACGCGGGGAGGGTGATATGAAAGGGTATATTGAATCATTTTTAGAGCTTTTGTATCCTGAAAAAAACACATGCTTCATATGCAATACTTATGATGAATCAATAAATGAAAAATATCTTTGTGCTAGACTGCGAAAAAAAACTTAATAGGATTATGCCTCCTGTCTGCATAAAATGCTCCAAACCGATTAACTATGATTCATTTAAATTGTCTTTGTCCCTGACTGCAGCGTATATGACAGAATCTTTGAAATGTCTAAATCTCCTTTTTTATATGAAGGAATTATAAAAGACAGCATATATAGTTTTAAATATTACAACAAGCCGTACTTTTATAAGCTTTTCGGAAACTGCCTTTTAAGTTATATGAATGATATCGGTTATACCGATTTTGATTATATAGTTTCCGTACCGCTTCATAAGTCTAAAATGCGCACACGAGGCTACAATCAGTCAGAATTGATTGCAAAATATCTTTCCGATAAATTGTTCATTCCTTATGCCGATGTTCTTAAAAGGACTAAAAAAACCGTCAAGCAAAGCCAGCAAAGCAAGGATGAGCGAAGAAAAAACTTGAGAGATGCTTTTGGCGTAAAATCGCCTCATAAATATAAAAATATAAAAAACAGCAATGTGCTGTTGGTAGATGATGTATACACAACAGGCTCCACTGCCGACGAATGCTCCAAAACGCTGTTAAACTACGGTGTTTCTAAGGTCTATGTTATTACGGTGGCAAGATAGTACGGGACATTCCTTTTACCCACAGAGACTATCCCTAAAGAGAAGATGTGTCCCCCTTCCATATTCCTTTCTCCGTTATTAACATATCCATCTTAATGTCATGCTCTTCATTCGGTATTGATTCAAGCACTTGAAATTCGTGCGCAACAGCCACCTTCTTTGCCGATGGCTTCAGCTTATTTAAAATCCTGTCATAATATCCCTTTCCAAAACCGATTCTATTTAAGCTTTTATCAAACACAACCCCCGGAACTATTACCAAATCAATTTCTTCAGGGTATACCGGCAGGACATTCTTTGGCTCATAATAGCCTAAAGAACTCAGCACTAAGTCGGCTTCCCCGGTTATTTCAGATGGAATCAATACAGTATTAACAGTATCCGTATACGGTATTGCAACACGCTTCTTTGCTGACAGCATATGTTTAATAAGCTGTGATGTCATTACTTCATTTTTAAAATCCATATATATAAAGACAACATTGCTTTGTCTGTAAATATCCGAGTTAACTATTTTTTCCGTTATTGCGCTGCTGTTTTTCCGCACATCTTCGATGTCCATATTGTTTCTTATATTTAGTATTCTTTTTCTTAATTCCTTCTTATCTTCCATTTCTCACCTAAAAAAATATTGAAAACAAAAAATTATACAATATATTAATAACGGGACCTATTATTCGTCCTATTCCCCTGAATACTATCAATAAAAGCATTAAAAATCTAAGGTGATCATAATATTTGTAATAAAAATTCCAGACTCTTGCCCCGCCTATGCTTCCTAATATATGGTGTCCGTCAAGAGGCGGTATGGGTAAAAGGTTGAATACCATAAGAACTAAATTAATATAGACTGTGCTTACCAGCACTTCAAATATTACTTGTCTCAACATTGTATAAGGCATAAACACATCTACCAATTTAATAAACAACATAAATAAAAATGCTATTAAAAAGTTTGCCGCAGGTCCTGCCAATGATACAATTGCATCATCTCTCCTGGGATTCTTGAAATTCCTGGAGTTTATCATTACAGGCTTAGCCCAGCCGAAGCCAAATAAAAGCAAACACATAAATCCCATCGGATCTATATGTTTTATGGGATTTAATGTTATACGCCCCTGCAAAAGTGGTGTATTATCGCCCATTTTTACTGCTGCATAACCATGCGAAAATTCATGAATCGATATTCCCAACAATATTCCCGGCAGGAATAATAATCTGCTTAATATATAATCCATATTTCCTCCTTGTATCAGATAATACATGATATTGCTTAAGAATATCTTTATTCATTATCATTGTTTAAATTTTTGTGTACTATTGCCGTTTCCAGCCTTCTTCCCTTAATTTCGGTAACATGTATTTTAAGTCCGTATTCCTCTAACTCCAATGTGCTTCCATCTTCCGGAATAATTCCCAAAACACCGAAAACCAATCCTCCGAATGTGTCAAAATCCTCATCGGGAAGCGGTATGTTAAGTTGTTTTGAAACATCGTCCAAATATGCGGAGCCTTTAATCTTCCAGGTATTTTCATCTATTTTCTCAATTTCCGTTTCTTCAGGCATCAAATAATCATCTTCTAAATTACCTACGATTTGCTCCAATAAATCATTCATTGTTATGATGCCGCTCATTCCTCCGTATTCATCAAATACAACGGCAAAATGATTTCTTGTTTTTTTCATATTTTGAAACAATACGTCCGTTCTAACCGTTTCAGGAACATAATATGCCGGTTTCACAGCGTTTTTCATAATATTTTCTCTGCTTTTATCCTCAATTCTGAAGTAATCCTTTATATTCAGAACACCTATTACATTGTCTGCACTTCCGTCACATACAGGGTATTTGGAAAGTCTGCTTTCCGCTATTTTTTCATCCCATTCTTCTTCTGTTTCATCAAGCCACAATATAACTACTTCTGTTCTGTGAGTCATTACTTCTTCTGCTGTTTTATTGTCAAATTCAAAAACATTTTGAATCATTTCCTTTTCATTTTCATTAATTGACCCCTTTTCGCTTCCAACATCCACCATCATCCGAATATCTTCTTCCGTAACTGATTCATCTTCGGAATCGGGATCAATTCCCAATAATCTCAAAACACCGTTGGTGGATGCTGTTAAAAACCAAACCAAAGGTGCAAAAATTTTGGATATAAAATACAAAAGACCTGATAGGAGCAAGGCTAATTTTTCCGCATTCTTCATTGCCACTCTCTTAGGTACAAGTTCTCCAATAACTAAGGTCACATAGGACAAAAGCAATGTTATTAAAACTACCGAAACGGAGTTTAAAACAGAGGCAGGTACAGCAACACCTAATTTTATCAGCCATCCTGTCAATCTGCTTGCAAAATTGTCAGCGGCAAAAGCTCCTCCCAAGAGTGATGCCAACGTAATAGAAATCTGAATTACGGAAAGAAATTGTGACGGTTTATCTGTAAGCTTTGTAAGCCTGATGGCACGTTTATCTCCATCTGCCGCCATTCTCGCCAACCTGTTATCATTCATTGATATAACGGCAATTTCGGCAGATGCAAAAATGGCGTTAATAAACAGTAAGGTAATTTGTAAAAACAATGGACCCCATATCGAGCCTTCCTCTAACAAAGTAAAAACCTCCTAATTGATTAAATAATTAAAAAAATAATAACATAGATATTTTTCCCAGTCAACATTCATTTATTTATCAAATAAAAGTTGATATAATATTATATATATTGTAAAATTATTATAGCTCTATTCCATGGAGGTATATATGTTTTTTGAAGCTTTAATATTGGGAATAATCATAGGCTACGTCAGAAAAGGAAAAATATCCAGATTATCATATGTTAATTTCAGTTATAGACCCTTGATTTTTATTTCCGCCATATTTTATTTAGGTATTATTGTTATAAATTTAGGGCTTTATGACTATGACTCATTTTTATATTCCGGACTTCTTATGGGCTCAATGATATTGGCCGGATTATTCTTAACAGCAAATTTGAGCATAAAATTCATGTTTGTTCCATTGATAGGTTTATCCTTAAACTTATTATCATTTTTAGTGAACGGATTTAAATTTCCTCTTCTGCCGGAAGCTGCGGCACAAATATACGGAACGGAAATGGCTGAGCTGTTAATTAATGAAAAGTTATTGTTTTATACATCCTCGGAAACCGCATCATTAAGCTTTTTAGGCAATATAATTCCCCTAGGCAGCTGGTTTGTCGTAAGTATAGGAGATATAATTGCCGCATTGGGAGTTGTATTTATTGTGCAGGGTATAATGTCGGATAAGTTCATACAAAACAGAAGCAGAATTACTTTTTCAAAGGATATATTCAGATAAAAAAGTCATTCCAAAGGCAAGCTAACCTCATATCCGGGTCCTTTGCCGCTCAGAATGACTTAAATTGCGCTAAAGGCGCATTTTTTATT
>DCDU01000207.1 GCA_002316585.1 Firmicutes bacterium UBA1047
GGCAATTTTTATACTGTCATCCTCCTCATCAGTATTCATATTTTCATCAAACTTTGAATACTGATGAGGAGGATGACAGTATAAAAATTGCCGTTATCGGAAAGCCCAATGCTGGCAAGTCTTCCATAATAAACAGAATAATCGGTGAAGAAAGGGTAATTGTAAGCAATATTCCGGGGACAACCAGAGATGCCATAGATACTAAATTTGAAAGCAACGGTAAAAAATATACGCTGATAGACACCGCAGGCATAAGAAAAAAGAGCAAGGTTTTGGAAGCGGTTGAAAAGTACAGTGTTTTAAGAGCATTTACAGCAGTTGAAAGAGCAGATGTATGCATTTTGGTGATTGATGCAGACAAGGGTGTGACAGACCAGGACATCAGGATTGCGGGATACTCTCATGATAACAATAAAGGCATGATTGTAGTTGTTAATAAATGGGACCTAATTGAAAAGGACAATAAAACATTTAAAGAATTTACAGACGATATAAGACAGAAATTAGCATATGCTTCATATGCTCCAATTATGACCGTATCAGCTCTTACGGGTCAGCGAGTAAACAAAATACTCGATGCTGTTGATGAAGTTTACAGTTTCAGAAATTTAAGAATTTCTACGGGAGTCTTGAATGATATTCTTACTCAAGCGGTTCTTATGAATCAGCCTGCAACGGTAAAGGGAAAAAAGCTTAAACTTTATTACGGAACTCAGGTTGCCGTAAATCCGCCTAAATTTTTGATTTTTGTAAACGATAAGGAAATAGTTCATTTTTCATACGAAAGATACATAGAAAATAAAATCAGAGAATCCTTTGAATACAAAGGAACACCGATTGTTATCGAATTTAGGAACAGAAGCGAAAAAAGCATATAAGGAAGGGGTCAGAATTCGGAGGTATTATGAAATACATTTTAATAGGGATTATATCCTATTTCATAGGCAACATATCATTTGCATATATATTAGGTAAAATATTTGCAAATAAAGATGTCAGAGATTACGGAAGCGGCAGTGCGGGTGCAACAAACGCCTTAAGAACATTCGGAAAAAAGATAGGTGCTATGGTCTTTTTGGGAGATGTTTTAAAAGGGGCAATTGCGGTAACCATAGGCATACGCTGGGGAGGACAGACGGGAGCTTACATTGCGGGAGCCTTTGTCATAATAGGTCACAATTGGCCTGTGCTTCTTAATTTCAGAGGAGGAAAAGGGGTTGCCACAACGATTGGTGTAATGATATTTGTGAATTTTTTCCTTACATCGATATGTGTAGTAATTGGTTTATTGACTATAATCTTTACAAGAACAGTTTCCCTTGGCTCAATTTTCGGAATGGCGTCGGCACCTATTGTCGCTGTATTATTTGTAAGACCATTTGATACAGAACTTTTAGTATTTTGTTTATTTATAGCGGGAATGTCAATTTACAGACATAAGGACAACATAAAGCGGCTGAAAAATGGCAGCGAAAATAAACTTTAGGAGATGATGTTTTGAATAAAAAAATTACACTGCTTGGAGGAGGAAGCTGGGGAACGGCACTTGCCAAGCTCCTTTCAGAAAACGGACACAAAGTAACCGTATGGCTTAGAGATGATAATCAGTGCAGAGAATTAACACAAACAAAGGTTAATAAAAAATATTTACCTAAGGTTAGAATACCGGATAATATATTATTTACTTCAAATATAAATGAAGCTGTTAAAGATGCGGAAATATTGCTATTAGTAACACCTACCCAAATGATAAGGGGAGTGTTAAAGCAAATAAATGATGAATATAAAGACAACAAAATTATCATAAATGCATCCAAGGGTATCGAAATAGGAACAATGAACTTGGTGTCAGACATTGTGGACGAAGAAACTAAAAATTCTGCATTTGCCGTTTTATCGGGACCATCCCATGCCGAGGAAGTTGGGCTGTCGATGCCTACGGCAATAACCATAGCCTGCAATAATAAGGACGTGGCTGAAGAAATACAGGATATATTCATGTCTTCATATTTCAGAGTTTATACAAATGAAGATGTAATCGGAGCAGAATTAGGCGGAGCGCTTAAAAATATTATAGCCTTAGGTGCGGGAATATCGGATGGAGTAGGTTACGGTGACAATGCAAAAGCAGCCCTTATGAACAGAGGAATTGTAGAAATAGCAAGGCTTGGAATTGCTATGGGAGCTGATGTGCACACATTTTACGGTCTTTCCGGTATAGGCGACCTGATAGTTACCTGCACCAGCAGGCATTCAAGAAACTGGAATGCAGGATACTTAATAGGTCAAGGCTTAACAAAGGATGAAGCAATCAAAAAAATCGGAATGGTTGTAGAAGGAATTCCTACCACATATGCAGCCTATGAACTTTCTAAAAAGTTAAAGGTTGATATGCCTATAGTGGATGCCATGTATGACGTTGTGGAAAATAACGCAGACGTAAAAGAAGCAGTAAACAAATTAATGCTCCGGGACAAAAAAGAAGAAAAGCTTTAAGCAAGATTTATTATAATTAGAACATTTTGACAATTTCCAACAAATTATTGTAATTAAGAAAATGTTATGCTATATTATTTTTATATCAAAAAAAGGAGAGCATAACTTAATATGAAAAAGTGTTTAAAATGTTAGCGGCAATGGTTCTTATTTTAGGGCTTTCGGTATTTCCTGTAAGCGCATCCGAGGGAGAATTACTAAATTGGGGAGATGAAGCTTATCAGATTATTGTACCCGGATAGTTTCTTTTGAGGCTTATAATATCGAAGGAAGCAATTACTTTAAACTGCGTGACTTGGCTATGGCAATTAACGGAACTGAAAAGAATTTCGAGGTAACATGGGACGGAGAAAAAAATGCCATTAATCTTATATCGAGACAGGCTTATACTCCTGTTGGAAATGAATTGGTTTCCGGTTCGGAAATTAATTTTGTTAAAGGAATTTTTAGTCAGTCTGCAATATATTCTGTTCTCTTTTTTTATTTTTTTTTGGAATAAAGAATGTAAACAAGGCATATAAATTAATTGT